>VXZK01000246.1 GCA_009845545.1 Candidatus Poribacteria bacterium | reverse complement strand
GTATAGTCTTTACCAAAATATTTGCTTTAAGGGGCGTGTTTGTGGTAAAATTAAGTATTAAATTCTACCAAGATTCTGCTTGAATAACCAATAAAGGAAATACCAGAAATGCGTGAGAGTTATCGTGTAGCGGTTGTCGGTGCGACGGGTGCTGTTGGCAATACAATGTTGCAACTTCTTGAAGAGCGATCATTTCCTATCGCTTCCCTGAAACTTCTGGCATCCCATCGCTCCGCCGGTGAGATTCTATCGTTTAAAAATGACCCCATTGTGATTGAGGAATTAACACACGACTCGTTTGAAGATGTAGACGTGGTGTTTTCATCAGCAGGTGCGTCCGTCAGCCGCGAATTCATCCCTACAGCCGTAGACCAAGGCGCGCTTGTCATTGATAATACCAGTGCATTCCGCATGGACGCAGCCACACCGCTGGTTGTCCCTGAAGTTAACATGGCTGCCGCCAAGACGCACAACGGGCTCATCGCAAATCCGAATTGCTCTACTATCCAAATGATGGTAGCCCTCAAACCGATTTACGATACTGCTGGCATCAAACGGATAGTCGTCTCCACCTATCAAAGCGTTTCAGGTAAAAGTGGGCGCGCCGTCATGGAGTTGGTCCAACAAACAACTGAAGCCCTTGAAGGCAAACCGATCACTTTAGAGAAGTTTCCACACCAGATGGCGTTTAATGTCGCGTTTGATTGGCCCTTCTTAGACAGTGGTGATAATGAAGAAGAGGTCAAAATGATCAACGAAACTCGGAAAATATTAGAGGACGATGCGATTGGTGTCTCCGCTACAACTGTCCGAGTGCCAGTTTTCTTCGCACATTCGGAATCCATAAACATTGAGACGCATGAAAAGCTCACAGCAGCCGAAGCGAGAGCGTGCCTTGCTGATGCCCCGGGTGTGAAACTTATGGACGATCCGAGCAATCAGCAGTATCCCCTCGCTGTTGACGTCGCAGGTAAAGATGAAGTTTATGTGGGTAGGATTCGTGACGATGTTTCTATAGAAAACGGTTTGAACCTCTGGGTCGTTGCGGATAACCTCCGTAAAGGTGCTGCTTTGAACGCTATCCAGATCGCCGAAAATCTGCTGTAAGCCTGCGAAAGTGATATGGAACTCAACCTTACCACGCTACCGGACTACCTTCGCCAGCGACACGCAGAAATCCGTGTATTTGAAGCGGAGGCGGAGCTCCGTATAGAAGAGATTGGCGATGGTAATCTCAACACCGTCTATCGCGTCTCAGATGTGGCGCGTCCGGCGCGTTCGCTTGTCTTAAAACACGCACCGCCCTACATTAAGATACTCGGTCCCGACTATCCGTTGTCTATCGAGCGTTTGACTTTTGAGTCTCGCGCCCTTGACGTTTACAATCGGTTGGCGAGCGGCACCGTGCCTCTACAGTACGATTTTGATATGGACGCAGCAGTCATAGCGATGGAGGACCTCCGAGACGCGCACGTCCTACGGGATGCGCTGCTCGCTGGCGCAGTGGACACTACAATCGCCGAACAGGTCGGGCGATTTATGGGTATTGTACACAGTCAAACCTATGTCGATAACATTGGCAACGCAACCGCACAGCACTATAGACAGCAATTTGCGAACGCCACTATGCAGTCGATAACTGCTGATTATGTGTTCACTTTTCCGTTTACTGAACACGAGACGAACTTCTGGACACCCGGTTTGGAACCCGAGGTCCAGCACTTAAAAGCAGACACAGACTTTTTGCGTCAAGCGGAGCATCTCAAGCGGATTTTCTTAACAGCACAACAAGGCGTAACCCACGGTGACCTACATACAGGTAGCGTTCTTGTCCAAGATAACACAGCCAAAGTGATTGATGCCGAATTTGCTTTTTACGGTCCCGTCGGATTTGACATGGGCTTGTATTGGGCGAATTACTTTTTATCCTATTTTTCGCATCAAGGCAACTTGAGTGTACAATCAGCACTCAAAACAGCGGTTGGGCAAGTGTGGGACACCTATACGGCTGAATTCACAATGACTGATGCTGGGCTGAAATCGGAGATGTTAGGAAACATTTTTCAAGATGCCGTTGGGTTTGCAGGATTGGAAACGCTGCGCCGCCTCATCGGTGCCGCGCATGTCAAAGATATTGAAGGTATTGTTGATCTTTCTCGGAAACTAAGCGTAGAGAAAGCAGCACTTCAATTCGGAACAACACTTGTCAAACAGCACCAGTCTTTACGAGATGTCGCAGCGATCATTGCGATGCTTTCTTAATCTTGGTAATTTTCGCCCTGTTTTCTTCTGTTGTTAGCAATAGATAGGTCTTGATAAAGTTGCACGCCATTTTAGAGAAAGATATTAACCTAAACAAAAACCGGTTTTTTGACAACGGAGAAAAACCGAGCAGAAACCGGCATAGTTAAAAATATGAGAGACTACTATGAAATCCTCGGTGTTGACCGAGGTGCCACCCCTGACGAAATCAAAAAAGCCTATCGCAAACTTGCAGTCCAGTACCACCCGGACAAGAACCCGGGCGATAAAGCGGCGGAAGAGAAGTTCAAAGAGGCATCAAATGCGTATTCGGTACTTTCGGATCCCGAAAAACGACGTGTCTATGATACCCGCGGGCATGCAGGCGTTCATGGGATGGGGTTTGAAGGCTACCAAAATATGGACGACATCTTCTCGCACATAAACTTGGACGATCTTTTCGGGCGCGGGTTCGGTGGATTCGGTGGGTTCGGTAGATTTGACGACGCGTTCGGCGATGCGTTCGGGCAACGGCGCACGACGGGGTCTACTCGCGGACGGGACATCCGTATGAATCTCAATATCCCTTTTGCAGATGCGGTGTTAGGAAGTAAGAAAGAGGTCAATATCGAAGGCAAACGTATCACGCTTACAATCCCACCGGGTATTCAGGACGGGCAAACCTTACGCATTCGCGGACACGGCGAAACCCTCGGCATCGGCACTTCTGGCGACTTGTTGGTGACGGTTTCTGTACAGTCGCATCCGACATTGACTCGCGAAGGCGCGGATCTACTCACAGACGCGAATATCTCTATCACGACGGCAGCGTTAGGCGGTTCTGTTCGGGTGCAAACGTTGACAGGTGATGTGGACCTGAAGGTTCCAGCGGGTGCGCAACCCGGACAGCAATTACGCTTGCGCGGGCAAGGCGCGGCGGATGCTTCTGGACGGAAGGGCGATTTGCGGGTACGGTTGGTTGTGGAGATTCCGAAGTCGTTGTCGCGGAAGCAACGGAATCTGCTGAAAGAGCTTGATAAGACCTTATGATGTGAAAACTTGATGATGGAGTGCAGTGATAGAACTGGAAAATTACTTTGATTTCGTTCAAGAAGATGTTATTCGGATCAAAGGGAATCGTATTGACATTGAGATTGTGTTGGAAGATTACCTGGAGGGTGCGAGTCCCGAAGAAATTCTGCTACGTTATCCGACCTTAAATCCTGAGAAAATACACGCGACTATCCTCTATTATTTGGCGAAAACAGAGGAAGTGGAAGCATATCTTGAACGCGTAAGGCAACTTGATGAGGAAGCGGAGCAGGAGCAACTGTGGAATCCTTCGCCTTTCGTAATTGAATTGCGGGAACGTTTTGCTAAGGCTTCTCAGGAATTGCTTGCAGCGAAAAGAAAGCCTACCAAACCGGTGGATACCTTAAGTAATGTCTGACAGTTTTGCTGAAACAGTAAAATGTATTAAAAGGAGAATAAATGATCGCATTATCACAACGGAGTCAAAATGTAACGCCATCGTCCACTTTGGCGATCACCGCGAAGATTAACGCGTTGATCGCTGATGGCGTAGATGTCGTCAAGTTCGGGGCAGGCGAACCCGATTTTGATACCCCCGATTATATCAAAGCCGCCGCAATCGCTGCACTTGATGCAGGGTTCACAAAATACACCCCTGTCCCTGGTACTCCCGAACTTCGCGAGGCAATCACAGAGAAATTTAAACGCGATAACGGATTGAGCTATCAACCCTCCGAGGTTATCGTCTCGTGTGGTGCCAAGCATACTATCTATAACATCTTACAAGCCATCTGTGATCCGGGCGATGAAGTCATCTTCGCTGCACCCTATTGGGTCAGCTACCCAGAGCAGATTAAACTCGCGGGTGCGGTGCCGAATGTCATTGAGACGACACCGGCACAGAACTTCTGCATGGCACCGGATCAGGTTGCAGCAGCGATAACCTCAAAAACGAAGGCGATCCTTGTTAATAGCCCGAGCAATCCGACCGGTACCACCTACGATCTGGCCACGCTCAAGGCAATCGCCGATCTCGCTGTCAAACATCAGGTTTATCTCATCTCCGATGAAATTTATGAGGCACTGCTTTACGACGGTGCGACGCACCAGAGTCCGGCTTCCTTCAACGAGGAGACGAAAGCACTTACTTTTGTTGTCAACGGTGTCTCTAAAGCCTATTCGATGACAGGGTGGCGGATTGGGTATACTGCGGGTCCCGAAGATGCGATTTCAGCGATGTCGCGTATCCAATCACACAGCACTTCAAATCCGACATCCATCGCACAGAAAGCTGCTGTCGTCGCATTGAATGAACCCCAAGATGCTGTTGAAGATATGCGACAAGCGTTTGAAGAACGCCGAAACGTAATCTGTCAGCGTTTTGACGAGATCAACGGTGTCGGCTACGTCAAACCGCAAGGCGCGTTCTACATCTTCCCCGATTTTTCTGAACATTACGGCAGAACAATCGGCGGACAGAAGATAGAAGGTTCAATGGATATAACCGATTATCTGCTCAATTCAGCAGGTGTCGGTGTTGTGCCGGGCAATGGATTCGGGGCGGATAATCACTTGCGACTCTCTTTTGCGACCTCACTAACAGAGATCAACCGCGGCTTGGATCGGATTAAAAAGGCGTTGGCATAACGTTACTCTTTCTTGTAGGGCGGGGCACTTGTGCCCCGCCATCGTCCGAATAGCGGATTATACGGATTACACAGATTGCGCGAATTTTAAGAGGATCAGCGTTGGTAGGCGTAATCTCCAGATCGCGACTTCTCCGCTGTAGGAGCACTCTCCAGATCGCGCCGCCCCTCCAACTTTGCAAATCAACCAATATTTTGACAGCTCTTTTCTGATATGGTAAAATAAAATCACCGCTTACCAAAAAACATACGATTTTTCGGGTTCACTCTGTTAAGTCAAGGGAAATGATGATGTTGAACGTGTGGGCAACGCTTTGGTGCATTTTTCGGAATACTTTTTATTTTTTCAATCTCTTTTACCGCTTTTGCACAACAAGAGCAACAGTGAGGTGCTGCCCTCTCACAATCCCAATTTATGCAGATTCTTGATAGGATAGACAAATCTGAAGATAGAATGCGTAAGCATGTAGACGAGAAATTTGATGCACTTAACAAGAAATTTGATGCAAAATTTGGTAAACTTGACGAGAAATTTGATGCACTCGACGGGAAAGTCGCCGATATTAAGACGGATGTTGCGGTGCTAAATGCCAGAGTAAATCTTTTACAATGGGTTATTGCCATAATTGGCACGCCTTTTCTTATTTCTATTATAGTGCTTTTCGTGCAGATCCGCCTTAATCAGCGGGACAGTGTCGAGATATAGGCGGGGTTTTCAACCCCGATAACAAAACCCATGAACGTCAAAAACCGAACCATTTTCTCAAATGACAACCTATCCGTCTTGCGAGGCATTGACACCGAATCCGTTGATCTGATCTATCTTGACCCGCCGTTCAATTCCAATCGCAACTACGCAGCACCCATCGGTAGCGACGCAGCAGGTGCAGCCTTCAAAGATACCTGGACTCTCTCCGATGTAGACAACGCATGGCACGGCGAAATCGCCGATCGTGAACCGGCTTTGTATCAGGCGATACACGCAGCCGAACTCACACACGGTAAAGGTATGAAGTCTTACCTGATTATGATGGCAGTGCGGTTGTTAGAGATGAAGCGCGTCCTGAAAAAGACAGGTAGCATATACTTGCACTGCGACCCGACTGCAAGCCATTACCTGAAAACGCTTATGGATAGTGTGTTCGGAAAGAACCACTTTAAAAATGAGATTGTGTGGAATTCGGCTACAGGTGTTAAAAATAATGTCAAAACTCGTTTTGGCAGAGGGCATGACATTATTTTCTTCTACGGAATGCCCAAATCTAAATTCAATGTTCAATATGAACCATTAAGTGAAGCGTATCTGAAATCGCATTATACTTATACAGACGAAGATGGGCGACGTTTTCGAGCCGATAATTTGAACGCTCCAAGTACTGGTGGGCATCGCTACGAATTTCTGGGTGTTACAAGAAATTGGAGAATGACAGAAGAACAGGCGCATCAATGGTTAGCCGAGGGGCGTATTGTGCATCAGACTATCACGCCGGGGTCCCGTGTCAGGATTCCGAGTTATAAACGTTATGCGGACGAATCCATGGGACGGCCCGCGTTGGATAATTGGACAGACATCGGTGCCCTCAATTCTCAAGCAAAAGAATCCACCGGTTACCCTACCCAAAAACCTGTTGCGTTATTAGAGCGCATCATCAAAGCAAGTAGCAATAAAGATGAGATGGTATTAGACCCGTTCTGTGGATGTGCCACAACCTGTGTCGCGGCAGAACGGCTACAACGACACTGGATCGGTATTGATGTATCTCCCAAGGCAGCTAACCTTGTGCGTGTGCGATTAGAGGCAGAGATCGGAATTTTCGGAGACGTTATCCACCGTACGGACATCCCCAAACGGAGTGAGAAGTTACCCAATTATCGTACACACAAGCATACGCTGTTCGGTAAACAGGAAGGCCTATGCAACGGGTGTAGGACGCAATTTCCGTTCAGAAACATGACAGTTGACCACATCGTGCCACAATCACAAGGCGGCACCGACCACGAGGATAACCTTCAACTTCTTTGCGGTGCGTGCAATTCTACAAAGGGGCGAGGCACACAAGCTGAGTTAATTTCACGATTGAAAGCACAAGGCGTTTTACGTTAGCTGCCTCTTGGCAATGAGAAGAGCGGGCAATAAATGGTTTCCCTACTACGAACAGGATCACCTCCAATTTGAAACTGGATAGAAAAATACAAACGTTGCGAATCTAAAAGAAGGATGTATAAAGTCTTTAGCTTTTATTATAATTTTATCAAAATGCACTTATGAAATAGAAAATGAAGGAGATATAATTGTGGCAGAACAGACGACACCTAACCTCGTCTTTGTTATCACGGATGACCAAGGCTACGGCGATTTGGGATGCACCGGAAATCCGGTAATCAATACGCCGAATCTCGATGCGCTCGCTAATGAGAGCGTGCAACTGCAGAACCTGCACGTCGGTCCTACTTGTTCTCCGACACGCGCGGGGATTATGACGGGACACTACTGCAACTCCACAGGCGTGTGGCATACCATCGGTGGACGTTCGCTGCTTCGCAGTGCCGAGGTCACGATGGCGGATATCTTCCGGCGCAACGGCTATAAGACGGCTATGTTCGGTAAGTGGCATCTCGGCGACAACTACCCCTTCCGCCCGCACGACAGAGGCTTTGACGAGGCACTCTATCACGGGGGTGGCGGTATCAGCCAAACGCCTGACTATTGGGGCAACGACTATTTTGACGACACCTATTTCCGTAACGGTTCCGAACAACCGTTCGACGGTTACTGCACCGATGTCTGGTTCCAAGAGGCAATGGCGTTTATTGAGAGACAAGCGGAAGGTAGTCAGAACACCCCGTTCCTCTGTTATCTCTCTACCAACGCGCCTCACGGTCCGTTTCGTGTTCCTGATGCCTACAGCGAAGTCTACCGCAGGAAGGGTGTACCGGGGGATCGCGCGAATTTCTATGGCATGATAACCAATATTGATGACAATATGGCGCGGTTACGACATCATCTCCGAGTCTTGGGGCTTGAGGAAAATACGATTCTTATCTTCATGACCGATAACGGCTCTGCGGCTGGGTGTGACCTGGGTGCCGGGCAGTTCGTTGCGTCAGGCTACAACGCTGGAATGCGCGGTAAAAAAGGATCGCCTTATGAAGGTGGCCATCGCGTTCCGCTGTTCATGCATTGGCCCGGCGGCGGCTTCACCGAAAAGCAAGAGGTACATGAGCTCACCGCGAACATCGATTTATTGCCGACGTTGATAGATCTCTGTGATCTTGAAGTCTCTTCGAGTGCAAGTTTCCACGGTACAAGCATCGTTCCACTGTTGAGAGATGAGACAGAAACGTGGGAGGAACGGGTGATTGTCACCGATTCGCAGCGCGTTGAAAATCCGATTAAATGGAAGGACAGCGCGACGATGTCGCAACAGTGGCGACTTATTAACGGCAAAGAGCTCTACGATATTCAAGCAGATCCTGGACAACGGCACGATATTGCGGATGCACATCCAGAAGTTGTCACTGAACTGCGTGAACATTACGAAGCGTGGTGGAAACTGGTTTCTGAACGGTTTGATGAGGATTGTCCGATTGTCATCGGAACACAAAGCGAACCTGTTACGTGTATTACAACACACGATTGGCACGGGGAAGGACACGCCTGGAATCAAGGCATGATCCGTCGAGGCATGGAATGTAACGGGTATTGGGCGATTGAGGTCCCAGAAGATGGACAGTACAGTTTTGAGCTCCGTCGGTGGCCCTACGCTGAAGATAGAGCCATAACAGACGGTATCCCTGGTGAACAGATTGATCTTTACAACGGTGGAAAGGCATTGGCGTTAACAACGGCACAAATTCGTGTTGGCGATCAGACGGCTACACAAGCGATTGCACCGGATGCGAAGGGTGTGACATTCACGTTCAATCTCACCGCTGGACAGACGCGCATGCATACTGAATTCACCGATGAAACGGGTGAGTTGGCAATTGGGGCGTATTATGTGTATGTGAAACGGGTGATCTGAAGGACAGGGGTTACTGGTAGACAGGAGCGGTTGCCACGCGGGAGAATAAACGTTCCAATTCATCCATTGAGACACCGAGAATCATTTCAAGGTCTGTGTGTGTTAACCCAAGTTGTTTGACACCGAGGCTCTCTTGAAAGTCGTCTTGCGTTAGCCCGAAGTCTTTGTAGCCCTGAATGATAATTTCGAGATACCATCTTGACGGCGGTTCCGAATTGTCAGACGCTTCTTTCATCCTGTAGAACATGACATCGTCTTGGTAATATTTGCCGTAGTATGTGGGGTAACCCTCATACGTATCAAGCGCGACTTCATGGTCTGCTGTAATTTTCCAGAGCCCACCGTGAACGATACATCCCTCTGCCGGGATAATATCAGCGTGGTAGTTAAAGACAAGGCGGAAATCCTTGAGTTGAAACCGCCCGATACGCGTGATATCGGGACACCGTTGTTGCGTCTGAGAAACGTTCATGTTGGATCCGTACGCAAAGTATTGCATCGGTGCCTCCTTCTGTGAAGCGGTCCCCAAACAAAGCAAGGGACCGCAAAATTATCGCTATTGTGCCTTCAGTTTACCCCATAGTACAGAGAGTTTATCCGACGGCTCCACAGCGAAAGCAGTGAAATCGATGCCGTCGTTCATAATCCCCTGAACCTCATCTTCGGTCAGTCCATCGTTGAAGATACCGACCTCGTCCATAATAACGGCGGATAAGAAACCGGTTCCTCTATCCGTAGCGAGCCATGCCGTCTGATCCTGATCCTGGAGTTGGAACTTCGGCACTTTTTGCGAGACTTCCTCTTTGCCATTGACGTAGATTTTACAGGTGTCTCCGTCGTAGACATTGGCGACATGATACCATGTTCCTGCTTTGACGGTCACACCGCTGGTAACATTCCAAGTGTTCGTCCAACTTCGAAGGACGTTTGGACCTTCTTTATACGGGACGTATCGGTTGTTGCTCTGGTCCCAGATAGAGAAGTAGTTTTGCTGACCGGCGATGTCCGTAAACTGCAGCCAGAGGATGAAAGTCACTTTATCAATGATGATGCCTTTGCCGAGCGGAATGGTAACAGTTCCGCCCTTCTTGATTTCAAGGGCACCATCGAATTTGCCGTCCGCCCATTTCCCGTTGGTAATCGTACCTTCACGTCCATTTTCGGAGGCATCTTCAGCGACATCCCCCTTGCCTTCATCTAATAACCAGATACCGACAATCCTATCCGGATCAATCTCGGCTTGGCTATAACTGACTGTGAGACTTAGCGCGAGTATTGCGCAGAGCAATATTTTTATTCTCATGAGTTGGCACTCCTTTTTGGTTGCGCGGAGAATCGCGATCACAGTTTGACACTACTACGAAAAAATGTGATCGGTATATTAAGGATATTAGACTTGCTAAGTGTCTTATAAGTTTAATCTGATTTTGTTCATTTGCTTCTTCAGGTTTTAATTTGACAAAGGATAGAAATTAGGATATACTATAATTGTTCGCCGGGATGCTGGAATTGGTAGACAGGCTAGGTTCAGGGTCTAGTGTGCATTACGCGCGTAAGGGTTCGAGCCCCTTTCCCGGCATTTTCCAACAAACTGAGAAACTGATCGGTTAAAAAGACATCTCACTTTGGACAATTTTCCTTATTAGGATGGTTGAGGGTGAGACGGTTCTCCGCCTGCAACCTTCCTCACACTTTAGTTTGCGGGCTCTTTCCTTGCCAAGCAGGTGGATGGAGAACATTATTCTTTCCGTAAGGTCTCCGGGACCAGCCACAAAAAAATGCCAACCGCGAGATAACCGATGCCTCCCAAAGCGAAGCCAGAATAACCCAATCCGAACAAATCGGCAAGGTTACCGACAATAACAGGTCCCGCAGAACCACCGAAATCTCCCGTCAGTCGCCACAGACCTAAGAATTCACCGGTACCCTCGCGTGGCGCGAGGTCTGCCCCGAGCGTCATCATTGTCCCTGAAGCGATACCGTTGCCTATTCGCATGAAGATCGCTGCGAGCAGCAATCCTGTAAATGTACCCGTAAACGGCATCAACATCATTCCTGTAGCAAAAACACAGACCCCCGGCACTGTCGCGAATCTTCGACCAAATTGATCCATCATATAGCCAGCAATGGGGAACATCGACATGTCCACTGCTGAGGAAATCATAACCACCGCTCGGACTTGCTGCGTTGTTAATCCAACAACTTCGTCGGCATAGAGCGGAATAATGATGTTGCAACCGCGCCGAAGCGTTTGTACACATACCTGTCCCACGCCGGCAGTCGCAAGGAGCCGTGCATGGTGACGCGATATTTCGAGGAGATGTCTAAGATACGGAAGTTTTTTACCAGCGGTTTGGTTTGTCGAACGCCGTGTTTCTGGAATAAAAAAGAGACAGAGGATAAAATTCAAAACCACAATACCCGCAAAGATGAAGAACGGCAGGCGGAGATTCACCCCAAGAAAAACGGAACAGAACTGTCCGGCGAAAGTGCCCATCCGGTTTACACCGCCAAACAGCGCGATCGCTCGTCCACGATTTGCTATTGGAATGACATCTGTCATGTAAGCATGCCGAGCGAGCATCCACAATGCATTTCCGATACCCCCAATTAATTGTGCACCGATGAGTTGGAAGAAATTCGTCGCTATCCCCATCCCAAGTGTTGACACCCCTATCATTACCAGTCCCAGCAACATTGAGGGTTTACGACCCAACCGTTCCACTAAGATACCTGCTGGGATATTTCCAATCACTCCGACAGCAAGGACAACAGTCGTTAATGTGTAGGATAACTCAAACGATTTAACATAAATGGAGAGCGTTGGTAAAACAATACCCGCGCCTGTTGACAAGAGAAACGCTGGAATGTAAAGCGGAAGAATCAACGAGGCACGGCTAAATTTCGGGTTGTTCAATTTTGGATAACTTTCAGCAGCGGTGGCTTTCTAATGTGTGAACCCTAATTTGGGAAAAAGATGGACATAACGTCCACATAATGCGTGTGTGTCGCCTCGTCAAATAGGACAAACTGAATCTCCCTGAGTGCGACGGGATTCTCCTCTTGCACAAAACCTTTTACCGCCATCAGCGCAACGACTGCTGCCTTCTCCGTTGGATAACCGTAAATTCCGGTGCTAATGGCGGGAAAGGCAATGCTTTGAATACCATTTTCTATCGCGAGTCGAAGGCTCTCCCGGTAACAACTCGCTAACAGTTCGGGTTCACCTAAATTACCGCCTTCCCAGACGGGTCCAACTGTATGAATGACATATCTTGCAGGAAGATTGCCCCCTGGGGTGATGACCGCCTGACCCGTCGGACAACCACCGTCGCGTCTACGAAT
>VXZK01000212.1:6483-12348 GCA_009845545.1 Candidatus Poribacteria bacterium | reverse complement strand
TGCGTCGATCTCTGTTTGTTGACCCAAAAGTGCCTCTTGCCGTTTTTCTGAAGACTGGAGTTTCTCAAATTCCGCTTTACGTTTCGTTTCCCGATCTTTTTTTGCCTGAATTTGTTGACTTTCAGCACCCAACGCGTCGGCTCCGGTTCGCAATCTACTGATTTCTGTTTCAGCATCTACGACTTGTTCACGAGACGCTTCTGGAATTTTATTTAATTTATCGTAGACTTCGGCGTTCGCAGCCTCAACCTCGCTAACCTTTTCATTTAATATCTGTTTCAGTACATCGTAGATACTGACCCCAGCAGTTGCTTCCAAAATATTACGTCTGTCTTCCATTGATGCCTTCAAGAACGCCGCAAAATCGCCTTGTGCTAACATGACAGACCGTCTGAAGGCATCAAAATCCAACCCTAAAATCGACTCCACCTCTTCACTCACGGTTTTCTGGCTGGAACCGAGGGATTTGCCTTTGTTTGACAACTTATCACTGATTAATTTGCCACCGTCCCCATAAAACAGTTGTACCTTTGGCGATCCGTTCTGCTTCACAGACCAAGTCGCAAGATACTGAGTGCCGTTTGCCATGAAAAGCGCCTCGGCGAACGCCTCTTTTTCACCATGACTAATGAGATGGTTCGGATTTTGACTTCCGGTACCACTCAAGCGAGGCGTTTTCCCGTAAAGCGCGACGCAGATCGCATCCAACAGCGTCGTTTTTCCCGCGCCCGTCGGACCGGTAATCGCGACAAGCGAGACATCATCCAACGGTGATTTCTCAAAATCAATTTCAACTGGGTCGCGAAAACTATTTAGGTTCTTAAGCTTCAATTTACAAATCTTCATTCGGAGTCCTCAACCATTTCAACTAATTGCTTAAAGGTTTGCATCAAAGTGTCGTCGGGAGGTTCGCCATCAAATTTTGTCCTATGAAACTGCTCGAAAATTTCTTCAGGACGTTTCATGTCTTCAACGGAGATCTTCGGTGCCTCCGTCCCCTCCGGCAGTTCAAGTTCAACGCTCAGCACATCGCCGCCACGCTCGTCAAATGCTTTCCGAATTTCATCGCTGATGCCGACCCTCGGTGTGTTTAATTTTAGTTTGACCTGGATATACTTTCCAGCATAATCACCTGTCATCGCTCCTGACAAAACCGAAACTTCATCGCCCTCAACAGTACATAACTCTTTGAAGATAGGAATCTCAATTCCTTCATCTTGTATCAGTGCTCCATCGTCAGATAATTCCAGTAGATACACCTTCTTGCGATAATCCGTTTCGTTGAATCTCAACGGAATCGGTGAACCCGAATACCGAACCGGATAATCCGTGCCTTTAATCGTCTGGGGTCTGTGGAGGTGTCCCAAGGCAACATAGCTCACATTCTGAGGAAAATCGCTGGCGTGAGTAGCGGTCGCGCCGCCAATCTGGACATTCCGTTCGGAATCGCCTATTTTTCCACCTTGAACGAAGAGGTGCCCCATCAAAATTTTAGGGAGTTCCGCTGGCATGGCGGCAACGCAATCGGCATAGAATGTCTTGAACCACTCCCGATACCGCTCATTCCTATCTACCTCTGTCTCATAGGAGAGGTGGCGGAGATCGCTTTCGGAGAGGAACGGTACAGCCGCGACAGCAACCCGCGGCTTGTCAGAGGGTAAGGTAACGACACAGTTGTTAGGTTCATCGGCAAGCCCGACGACGTAAATTCTGCCCATCTTAAGAAACTCTCGCGGTGCTTCTAAGTGGCGTGGTGAATCGTGGTTACCAGCGGTAATCACAGCATAAGCGTTGGTCTCATTATAAAGACGGTAGAGGAATTGGTAATAGAGGTTCGTCGATTCCGAGGAGGGGAGTGCCGTATCAAAGATGTCGCCTGAAACGAGGAGGAGCTCAACTTGATATTCTTGGATCTTCCTGAGAAGCCAATTCAGAAGCTGTTCGTGTTCATCAGTGCGTTGACGTTCGTGGAGCCGTTGACCGATGTGCCAATCGGCGGTGTGTAGTATTTTCATATTTTCGTGCAATTACCATCCCTTGGAAATTGTTGCGAGGATCTAATATGTACTATCATAGCAGATACGCAGGGCTCTTGTAAAGCAAATTAATTCGTTGCAAAAAAAGGCAGCGCATGATAGGCTAAAACCAATGATTTAACAATGGCAACACCGCGGAAAATAAGGAGCCAGTCTTATGAAAAACAACGGACGGATTTTAACCGCAGAACTCGCAGAAATGCAAGTCTATGGAGAGTCGCGAGTCGGATGGGATGAGCACACCCCTGTCAATGAAACCGTCGATGCGGATGGAAACCCGCCCCCCGGCAATAGAGGCTTCGGTGTATCAGATCCGAATTCTCCGAAATGTCGGGTCTACGATGATCCGGAAGTCGAGGCACTCCGCGAAAAACTACGCGAACATAATGGCATCCGCGGCCTCGAAATCTGTGATCCGCATGAAGTTAAGAGAGCTGCTCGCATCTTCCATCGGGACGGGTTCGTTGTGGTACGCGACCTGCTCACGTCAGAACAATTGGCGTGCTGGAGAGATGGGTGCGCCGAGGCACTTCGGGATATTCTCTCCATACCGGGCCCCGGGAACAGAAAATACACAGCCGAAACAGGGAGGCTGCCCCACCGCTATAGCTACGGTACCTCTTCGGCATCAAGGCAGATGCTGCACCATCCGGTCTGGGCAAGCATGGTTGATCTGCCGACAACAACCCCCATCGTCACAGAGATTTTCGGGTCTTCAGATTATCGCGTGTGGGGTTCAGGAGGCGACCTCTGTCTTCCGGGTGCGGTCGAGTACCAACATCTGCATCTCGACGGCAGAGACCCACAACACCTCTCCGAAGCACGCACCGCTCAAGCGGAACGCCTCGGTCTTCAACTCCATAGAGACGATAACGGTACTCTTGATGTTCCCTCCCAAAAATTGATTATGGAGATGACTCCACCGATGGTTACCATTAATTTCGTCATGTGCGATTTGACTTGGGAAAATGGTCCGATTCGTCAGATTCCGGGAACACATACGCTGCAACAGAACCCACCGCCTCCCGGGGATGAACCGGATTGGATGAAACATTCAACGCTCGTCGGTGCGACTGCTGGTTCAGGCGTATTTCGAGATAACCGAGCGTGGCACGGCGCAACGCCGAATCTGTCGAAAGAGATCCGCGCACTTCCAAACGTTGAGTACGGCGCACCGTGGTGGACACGACAAATGTTCAGTAAGATTATGCCTCACGAAATTTGGGAGACTTTGACACCATACGCTCAGAAATTGTGTGACTGGATTAAGGCGGAACCGGGGGTCTGGCCCCCAGGGGCAGGTATTATGCACCCGCTCGCAAGCAACCGCGAAGCCGCAAAGAAATCATAGAAGGAGATAACAGATGTTAAACTGGGGAGTTATGGGAGCAGGCGGTATCGCCTATGTCTTTTGCAACGGAATGCGTTTTACGGACTCAGGACAAATCCTTGCTGTTGCAAGTCGCACACAGGAACGCATAGACAGACTCGCCAACGATTTCAGCATCCCTCGTCAATACAACGATTACGCGGCTCTACTGACAGATGACGATATTGATGCCGTTTATATCGCGACAATCCACCCCTTACACGCGGAGTGGGCGATAAAATGTGCCGAAGCGGGAAAACACCTACTGGTCGAAAAACCGATCAGTATGAATCACGCTGAAACTGCTGCGATGGTAGACGCTGCGCGAGAAAATGATGTCTTCCTCATGGAAGCCTTTATGTACCGGTGCCACCCGCAGATCGATAAAATGGTTGAACTGATACAAGATGGTACAATCGGTGATGTCCAAGCCATTCGTGCAACTTTCGGTTACCGTTCAGGTTTCAACCCACAGAGCCGTCTCTACAACCGTGAAATGGGGGGTGGTGGTATCCTCGACATCGGATGCTATACCGCCTCAATGGCACGGAAAGTTGCCGGCGCAGCGGCGAATGAACTTTTTCTGGATCCGATTTCTGTGAAAGGTAACGGGAAAGTCGGTCCGACAGGTGTGGATCACATCGCAGCGGCGACTCTGAAATTTGAAAACGACATTATCGCGGAGATCATTTGTGCCGTTGAATGCAATTATGGAAGTAACGTTATTATTTACGGCACAGAAGGCACAATAACGGTTCCGAACCCGTGGCTGCCATCATCACCATGCCGCGGTGCAAGGACACCGTTGCCAGCCGATACGACCTTCCCCGCAACACAGTTGATCGTTCACTCGTCCCAAAATCGGGAAACGACAGAAATAATAGTCCCTGCCGACAGAGATCTATTTACTTACGAAGCGGATATGGTAGCGGCGCATATCGCTGATAGGCAGGCACCGGCGATGTCTTGGGGCGACACGCTCGGCAATATGCAGCTGCTCGACGCTTGGCGCGCCGAGGTAGGCGTTGTTTCGTAACAAACCATTTTTTCGATTAGATGAGAGGAAAATAGTGAAGTTCCCCATAATCCTGATGATAATCTGGTGTGCTGCGCTGATCTGGTGCAGCCTCAAAGAGACAAAGCGATCCTTACCCTTCGTCTTTACGGTGGTGTGTGTTTCTGGAGGTATTATCTTTTTGGCGTGGCAGGCACTCGCGGATGAATTCTTTTCCTTTAGGTTCTGGAAATTTAAATGGCACAACTATCAAGAACACTTCCGTACCCTTTCCGGTATCATCATATTCCTGACGATTGCTTACGGCGCGCGCCTCCTTGGTGCTCGGATAGACAAAAAGTAGGTATGGACAAATTACCAATCGAGAATTACAGACCTTTGCTCATCTTTCACATGTCTCATCCCATAAAGAATTGACGACCTTGGTAGACAGGAGCGTGTTAAAAAAGGTAGGAAAGGGGCGGGGAACTTACTATGTATTGGTTGATGATTTCTAACCAATTTGGGTTGATGATTATAGTATAGCCCCAGAAACCATAAAGGTTTAGAGAGTTGATGATTTGGTTGATGATTCAGGAATTTTGAAACAAAGTTTCTATTGACCTAAAAATATATTCACAGTTGACGATATGAGCGATCGGTTACGTGCCTTGGACGACAATCGCAATAGTGGGGGTGTTAGCCCCTCCCCAACCTCTATAAGAAAAGGGAGAAGAAGTTCATCTCAACGCCTTGAGGACATCCACGAAGCAAGGACCGTATTGGGCATTTTATCAGGTGTATAACGAGAAACGTCCGCATTCAGCGTTAGAGTATCTGACACCTCTCGAATTTCAACGACAAAACTTGTCTTAATTTTGCTAAATTTTGGTCTGAATAAGCGATAGCACTTCATTTGCTTGGTGTTTCTTAGAGTGCACCACACATCAGGGATTTTCACGGATTCGGAAATACTGGTTCTCCAACTACAGGAAGACCACAGGCTAACAGCCTATGGTACAAAAGACGGAAGACCACAAGAAACTAACGTTCTCCTATAGCAATACGTGCGACAGGAAACCAACAATCTCCTAATGAAAATACACTTGATTTTCTACCTAAAATATGTTATCATATATATTGTAAACTCGACATTATCGGAAAGATGGATTTCGTAGAAATGAAAGAATGAACCCTCGAAAAAAAACGCGAAAATACGTCCCATTCCCAGTCACCACGTGGTATCTGCACGTCACTGTGACGTTACAAAGGTCACATTTGTACATACAACTGCTGACGGCGGATCATCCTGAAAATCCTGCCAATCCTGTATAACAAAATTTCATAGCAACTTTCATAGCACTTTCCACCATAATTGCGAATAACCCAGTTATATCAAGGGTTTAGGACCCTTCACAAACTTCATAGTTTCCCGATTTGCTATGAAAATTGTGAAATTTCACACC
>VXZK01000212.1:0-6473 GCA_009845545.1 Candidatus Poribacteria bacterium | reverse complement strand
TTCACACCATAATCGAAAAATTGAATCGATCTGGTAAAAAACACAAAAAATCTTGCATGTTTTTCTAATTGATTATATACTGCTTAGGGTAAGGTAATACTTCACCAAAAGGAAATATGCATGAACATCCTCGTCCTACACGGACCGAATTTACATCTCTTGGGAAAACGTCAACCGGAGATTTATGGACATGAAACCTTAGCAGACATCAATACGATGCTCGACCAGCATGCCGCAGCAGCATCTCATCCAGTCGTCCTGAAAATCTTTCAATCTAACCATGAAGGCGAACTCGTCTCGATCATCGGCGACCATATCGACTGGGCAGACGGTATCTTGATTAATCCTGCAGCGTATACACATACGAGCGTCGCTATCAGAGACGCACTCTCTACCGTCGCAGTACCTGTCATCGAGATCCATCTCTCTAACATTTACGCTCGCGAGGCATTTCGGCATCATTCGTATGTATCAGCAATCGCTGCCGGTGTCATTAGTGGTTTCGGAACCCATAGTTATAAACTTGCGCTTGAAGCGATGATTCATATCCTTCAACTAAGAATGGAGCCATCAATCTAAACACCAAGTCTATATGCAATAGAACTTACGTATTTCCTCATAAAGTCCTGATAAGGAGAATGAAAAAACGCAGCCTGAAACGAAGTGGAAGGCGACTCGAATACAAAGAACGTCAAAGCATAAACCTCGTTGTTTATCCGCAAGGAAAATTTAAAAAATGGCAAAGAATCCGTTTATACCGTTTAGTCGTCCTTGGATTGATGATACCGAAATTGAAGCTGTTAGTCAAGTGCTCGCCTCCAAATGGATTAGCACGGGAAACAGAGTCCGCGAATTTGAACGCGCTTTTGCTGAATATCTCGGCGTTAAGCACGCGATTGCTGTCAGTTCTTGTACCGCGGCATTGCATCTAAGTCTCGTAGTCGCCGGTATCGGCAGTAACGATGAGGTCATCACAACACCCTACACTTTCACAGCGACTGCTGAAGCGATTCGATATGTCGGCGCGAAGCCTGTATTTGTAGACATCCATCCTGATACATTGAATATTGACACAAGCAAAATTGAGAAAGCGATAACACCTCGCACAAAGGCGATACTGCCTGTGCATATCGCTGGTATCCCCTGCGATATGAATGCGTTGCAGGACATAAGTCAACGCCATAATCTTACGCTTATTGACGACGCTGCGCACGCCATCCCTGCTGAATATAGCGGACAACACATCGGCAGTATTGGGGACTTGTCTGCTTTTAGTTTTTATGCGAATAAAAACCTAACGACAGGTGAGGGGGGTATGATTACGACCAACAATGACGTTTTCGCTAAACCGCTCCGCACGATGCGGCTCCACGGGATCGATAAAGATGCTTGGGCGCGACAATCCGAGCGCAACGTTTGGTACTACGACATCGCTACTGAAGGCTATAAATACAACATGACCGACATCCAAGCGGCAATGGGGTTGTGCCAACTCATGAAACTCAATAAACAACACGAACGCCGTCACAATTTTGCCCAGATATATCAAACAGAATTGGCAAAATTCCCACAGATCAGCACGCCTGTAGCACCGGATAACGCTCGTGAGCATGCGTGGCATCTCTACATTATTCAACTCCACACCGGCAACCGCGACGAATTTATCGAAGCCCTGCGAGAGATAAACATTGAATGCAGTGTTCACTATATTCCGTTACACCTCTTTGAGTTTTACCAGAAGCGATACGGTTACCGTATCGGCGATTTCCCGTGCGCTGAGGCGGTATTTGAGCGCGTTGTGAGTCTCCCGCTTCATCCAGGATTAACAGAAGCGGAGATTCACATTGTGATTGATGCGATTGGAAAGGCTTTGGCATCATAACCGGGCAGTAGAATCTTCTATTCTGAAACTCAACACGTTCATTGGATACACGATGGAGACACCGAACCCCGCGCACCCTACACTCTACCAAATCATCCCGTCTGCGGTCTGCTTCTCGTGTGATGTCTGTTGTCGGTTTTTAGAGGCAGACAGTCGGCTTGCACCCATTTTCACCGAAACAGAAAAGGCGCGAGTCGTAACAGATGGGGTAGATCCTGGGCTATTTCGTCCACAGGCAGACGGTGCAAGCGCGCAGATCCAACTCAAACATCATGACGATTTTTATATCTGCCCTTTTTTTAATCCAGAGACAAGTCATTGTACGATCTATCCGATCCGTCCGCTTGACTGTCAACTCTATCCGTTCGCACTTATGTTTAGCGAAAATGGAAACGAGGTAGTACTCGGTGTGGATACCCTCTGTCCGTTCGGTGAAAAATATTTCGAAACGGAAGCATTCCAACGACACATCCGCGATGTTATCGATTACGTTGAATCTGAAGCGGTTACCGCGCAGCTCATCGCCAACTGGAGTCTCATCGGTAATTACCAAGAGACCGTGATAATCGTCCATACTTTAGCACAATTGACAGATGCAACTTCAGCCCCTCACACTTAATGACAAACCGATTTTTGACGTGTACGCACATCGGAGTTGTACGCGCTTGTCTCACTACGCCTTCGCGCCGCTCTATGTCTGGCGAGAATATTTCCAGTTTTATTGGACACTGCTGGCGGATTACCTATGTATTTTTGCAAAGCAGGGCGATGACTACTTCATGCCGATACTGCCGATGCCGTACGAGACCAACGATCGCACCTACCTAAATGCTGTCAACAAAGCGTCCCAATTTATGTTAGCATCAAATCGGAACCGACACATTGCTCGAATCGAGAATGTGCCACAAGAGATGATTTCTTTCTTTGAAAAGAATGGGTTTCGTGCTACCTTGAAAGAGACCGAATATCTCTACAAAACGGATACACTTGCGAGACTGCGAGGGGACCGCTACAAACGACAACGCCATGCGTACAACGTCTTTATAGCGAAGTATCCGTCAGCAAAATTGCACCCGTATACCGCAGCGGATCGTGACGATTGTCTCGCACTTTATGACCAATGGCGCGAGCGGCGATCAGAAAAATCTGACGATCCCATCTACAACACAATGCTTGATGATTCACGATCAGCACACCATATTGGGGTTTCACACGTGGATGCACTCGGACTCCTTGGACGGGTTGTCCGCATTGATGGAGAAATTAGAGGCTATACCTTTGGCTATCCATTAGGGGCGGGGACGTTCTGTGTGCTATTTGAGATTACTGACCTCGGCACAAAAGGGTTGGCGCAGTTTATTTACCGCGAATTCTGCACGGAATTAAAGGGCATTTATAAATACATCAATGCTATGGACGATTCTGGATTAGAGAACCTAAAGCGGGTCAAACATGCTTATCATCCTATCCAACTGATTCCGTCATACAATATCCTATGATGGCAGATAAAAAAGAGCTCAGCCCAAGCATCGCGCAGGGCGGGTCCACGAAAAGGAACACCGAGTCTCTAACCCACCTCACCGAATCGCAAGGTAAATCAAAAAATGAAATCGGCACTTATCTTCCTCAACGGTTATTATGACACACAGCATCTCGATTTTTACCGTCAAGAGATCGAAACAGCGTTGGAAAGTCGTTCACCACTTATCTGTGCGGACGGTGGAATTTGGATATTTGATGCATTAAATCAGTGTGGAGAGAGACGGCTTATGCCTGACGTTCTCATTGGAGACATGGATTCGGTTGCTGATCAGGGTTACAAACCCCTCCAAGGAGAAAAACGGACCCTCACACAAGCAAAACATGTCGTTCAGGAATGGATCGGAAAAACGGACAAAGATTATACCGACGGGCAGCTCGCTGTGGACTATGCCTTGGAACAGTCCGGATGCCGACATATTATTATTTATGGGGGTTTACCGCGTCCGGAAGGGTACGAGACGGATCAGTTTCTTGGTAACCTCAAACTGATGCGCTTTGGACATTATCGCGTGTCCACAGACGAACCTTACAGTGCCGAGATGCGAGATCCGAAACAGACGATCCACTATGTGCTATCAGCCGTACGATTAACCCGAAAAAACGGTGGATTGCAACGCGTTTCGCTCATTGCTGAAACTGACAACGTTGTTGTAGAAAAGAGCGAAAATCTGCGTTGGAACTTAGCATCGCTACACATCCACCCTGATCTCACAAACGCCCTCCGCAACGAGTTTGTAGAAAGTGCGGAATGGGCAGCCCTCCAACTGGTTGAAGGGTCTGCCCCGGTCTACGTGATTCATAACTGGTAGGCAAGCACTTTCTTGAGCGTTTCCGTGTCGAGATTCGCACCGCTCATGACCATCACGACGTTTCTCCCTGCTAATTTATCTGTGAGTTTATGTGCAGCTGCAAGTGGTGCAGCACCCGCGCCTTCTGCCAAGTTATGTGTCCATCGCAATGCTAAACGGATTCCCTCCACAATTTGTGCCTCACTGAGTAGAACCATGTCGTGGATGCCGCCCTTGATAATGGAAAAGGGTAGTGCGAAAGGGACACGTGTCGCGAGTCCATCTGCGATTGTATCGCAAGAATCCGTCTCCATACGCTGCCCTGCTTGCCATGAGCGATAGATAGCGGGGGCATTTTCCGCTTGTACACCGATGATTTTGACATCCGGATTGATCGCCTTCGCAACTGTGATCGCGCCGCAGCATCCGCTTCCACCGCCGATCGGCACGATAATAGCATCCACATTTGGTAGGCTTTCAAAAATCTCAAGCGAATAAGTGCCGACCCCGTGGAAGAGTGCTGGTTCCATACACGGATGAACGTAGTAAAGCCCGCGTTCCCTTTGAAGCCTTTCACACAACGTAAGTGCCTCGTCAAAATCTTTACCGTGTTCAATGAGTTCTGCGCCGTAGGCTTCCATTGCACTATTCTTTTCAGGATTATTTCCATACGGCACGACAACGGTAGCCTTGACACCAAATTGTGATGCGGCATAGGCGATAGATTGTCCGTGATTTCCACGCGTCGCCGTAATAACTCCTTTTTCGCGTTGGACTTGTGGCAGATGATGCATGAAATTCAGACCACCACGCACCTTAAAACTACCTGTAGGATTATGGTTTTCGTGTTTGATGTATGCTTGAAATCCGAGTTGTTCGGACAATTCTGGATAGTGAATCAGGGGTGTAGATTTTAAAAACTGCGCCACGACCTTTCTCGCGGCGATGATGTCTTGAAATTTAATAGTTCCCATTTTATTCCTTACAGTATGGTTGTCAGTTATCAATTGCCAGAAAAGCATCTACTTATCCAACCGAAAACTGATAACTCGTAAAAATAGTATCTTGCAAACGCAAAAAATCCGTGCTAATATGATAACATATCTCAACGGACATATCCAAAATTAATCGTATTCAAAAACAGGACATTCAGTCTCACTGAACCCGCTTTTACTGACTGCTGACAACTGATTCCTGATAGAAAGGTAAATCTATGGCACAAGAATGGCGTTCTACACAACTGGAAATTGATGCAACCGAGGACCTGATTGAGGGCTGCTATGAGAACGGTTGGACAGACGGTCTGCCCGTCGTTCCACCGACCCCTGAACGCGTTGAACGGATGCTGAGTGGGACAGATCGGGATTCAGATGAACTTATCGCCGCAGTTCCACCGAAATGGGGCAGAGCGACAGTTGAAAAAGTAGCGATCAACGCTGTTATGGCAGGGTGTAAGCCTGCGTATCTACCGCTTATCCTCACCGCAGTCGAGGCGATGACTTCCGAGCAATTCAATCTCCACGGTGTCCAAGTCACAACCTCGCACGTCGGGCCGATGCTGATTGTGAATGGCCCGATCCGAAAGCCGTTAGAAATTAACGACGGATTCAATCTCTTCGGTCAAGGCTATCGTGCGAATGCAACGATTGGTCGTACGCTGAGGCTCATCTGTACGAATATTGGCGGTGCGTTGCCCGGTGAACTCGATCGCGCGGCGTTCGGACACGCTGGAAAATACACCTGCTGCATCGCTGAAAAGGAGGAGGCAAGCCCTTGGGATGCCATGCATGTTGAGCGTGGATTCCAAGCCGACGATAGCACTATCACAGTTTTCGCCGCAGCGGGTCCGCAAACTGTCAATGACCACGGGAGCAATACCGCTGAAGGTATCCTCAACACAATTTCCGAAAACATCGCTGCCCCAGGGAACAGCAGCGGTGAAACGCTCCTCGTCATCGGTGTTGAACACGCAAAGACAATTTCTGAGGACGGCTTCAGCAAAGCCGACATTCGTCGCTATATCGCTGACACGACCCAACGCTATTCACAAGAAGACCTACTGCTCATGGTGGCCGGTGGACCGGCAGGTCGGTGGAGTATCGTTGTTCCGGGTTGGGGTTCACCGAGTTCGCGGGCTGTTACATTGACGGTATAGGGACTGGATAAACCTAAACCGAAACTACAAAATTTAGACAGAATTTTTTGCTGAAAATATTTTTGCAAATCGGCAAAAAATGTGGTATCCTTTTTAAGTAGTAATT
>VXZK01000386.1 GCA_009845545.1 Candidatus Poribacteria bacterium | reverse complement strand
ATTGCTATTATAGCATAGTTTGAAGTCGGATGCAAGGATGGAAGACGCAGAATGCAGAGCCATTCAATAAACCGCGCCCACCGAACTCCACTGATGTTTATATACTCACTTTTCATAAATATAACTGGTGGCGGTTTCGGGGTAGAAGATGACGAAAAGTCTGCCGTCCCACGTATACGTGCTGATGTCGGGTGACGTGCTTCCGGTAGGGTACCAGTGGATTGTTCCGCTGCTTTCATCAAACGGTTCAACAAACCTATGGGAGCCGGTGATAAACTGCGTCGGTTCTTGGACCTCTGCTTCCAGATTCGATTGGATTTCGCGTGTAAATGTCGTCGGTGTGAGGCGTAGGATACTGGTTTCTGCAATGGGGTCCCCGTTGACCTGCTTGGAGATCAGCGTATAGGTGCCGCTGAAAAATTGGGCGATTTTATAGGGTTTGGAGAAGACAGTGATGGTTGCCATTTTGTGGACATCTTCCTCACCGTCATCGCGGACGTAGAGATAAACGGTTACGACTTTCGGTGGGACGATGCCATCCGGTGGCAGTTCGGGGGCAGTCCACTCGACTTGGGGACCCGCTTCACCTGCCAAAACGCCATCGGTTACCTCCCACGCATACCTCAACGGATCGTCTTCGGGATCAAAGACTCTGGCTTTAAATGTGACGGTTTCACCATATTCAACTTCATTCGGGATGGTGAAAGTGGTTATTTCAGGGGGGTCGTTGGTGAGTTCTTCAAATTGTGCGCATCCGATAAGGATGACGGCTTGGAGAATTAATAGAATAACCAAACCTGCTTGAGTTGATTTGTTAAAAGGATTCATGGATATGCTCCGTTGTTAGAGTAGTGTTCTGTCCGCATTCAAATGATGGATAGAATTTTTCGTAGGGGCGGGGTTTCCCCGCCCGATGTATCAATCATTTATGACTTGACGAAGCAGTAGTTACCAGTTATCAGTACGGTTTTCCTGCGAAAAACCTTTCAGTTCTCAGAAAGAAACTTTAGGATCATCAAAAACCTCTTATAACTGAAAACTGTGTACTGACAACTGCGTACTCGCTTACTTTCGTATCATCATTTTCCTTGTAGCGTTGAATTCTCCTGCTGTGATCGTGTAGAGATACACGCCGCTTGCGACGGGTTCACCGATGTTGTTTCTGCCGTCCCAATAGGCGGCACGGGTGCGGTTTTGATAGATACCTGTTGCTTTATGTCCTAATGATAACACGCGTACCAAGCTGCCATCTATTGCATGGATTTCTATTGTGACCTTGCACGGTGCTGCCAACTGATAGGGTATCCACGTCTCTGGGTTGAACGGGTTCGGATAGTTCGGTAAGAGTGCCGTTTCCGTCGGTGCTTGCATTGCGGAGAACTCAAGTGCCGGGGATGCAAGAACAACAGTATCATCTTCCGCGAGCACTAAGGAAAACGCCTGCTTTGTAATGTTCCCAGTTGCATCAATCACTTGAAGCGTTACCTCGCTATCCAACAGAAGATTGGCGTCAGTCATGAGGAACTCAACTGTATGGTTTTTGGCATTTAGCGACCTGCAGCTATGCAGCTTGATGCCTTGTGCAGGGTCGCTCGCTGCAGTCGGAACAATCAACTGCGCCTGATGAAGGCCATCAGTGTCGGTCAGTTCAAACTGTAGTTGAAGGGTCCCTGGATCGGCTGCCTGAGATAGATGCATAGTAATAGTTGTGGTTTCATTGGATGTAGTTGGATCATTGTTGAAGAACCGGTGTGCGTCCAACCATTCGGCGGCGCAGTGGGACAAGCGTTCTTGTGTGCCGTAAGCCATGAGATAAGCGTCATCTCGGAAATCGTGTTCTAATCCGAAGACGTGTCCGAGTTCATGGGCGGCAATACTCGGGTTAATGCAGACTCCGGAGGCGGGTATGACAGCCGTGCCGCCGAAATCTCGCCGCCAGTGTTCGTTGTCAAAAGATATCCAACCGCCGCCGCCTATTCCACAGATGCCTTCGTTGTTAATGAATTCGCTGCTAACATCTACAGCGATAAGCAAGACATCCCTTGATGTATCAAACTGCTCAGCGACCTCTTTCACCACTTTGTTATAGGTATCACTGTGATAATATGCATCCGTAAATTTACCAGTAACATGGTGGACTTGCGCGTGCCCGGTATCATCGGTTTCAAATGCAAACGTTTTTCTGCCGTAATTTTGCATCTGCTCAGCGAAGAAGTATTGTGACCACCGTATCAATGTGTCTAACTCCGTGTCAATATCTTGACGGGATGGACGATCGCTGGGGCGGAAATAGATTAAGCGTACCTTCTCGCGTTCGTATGGTTGTATATCTGTATCGGGTTGGATTTGAACGATACTATCCGACTCGATCCAAAGGGTCTTCCATGCAACATTTCCATGCAGATCAATAACCCGCAGATTTGCCTCCGTACTGGTTTCGGTCGCTACAAATTTGAAGGTAGTGCTGGGGCTGCCGTTGAGTGCCTTATAATTGCTTAGTGACTCAGTGGATCCTCCACAAAACGCTTCTGAAATTTTTTCGGTAAGGACCAGTTGCGCCTGATGAAGCCCATCTGGATCCGAGACTCGGAACTGAAGTCCGGAGGCACGTGGTGAGAGTACTTCAATCGTTGTGGGATTTTCGGAATTAGGTTGACTGGCGTTCAAAAAAGGGTGTACATTTAACCATTCGGCGGCCGCGTAAGAGAAGCGTGGGGTTTCTGCCCCATGATTCATGACGTAATTCTTATCGCGGTAATCGTGTTGTAAACCGAAGGTATGCCCGAGTTCATGTGCCGTTGTGCCAACGCCAGCACAATGCCCAGTGGCATAGACGACAGCGAGACGCCCGTTATTACTCATCTGGAAAGCCCCACTGCTAACGCCAATTCCACTATAACTTGCTAAACCGCAGAGTCCACCCAGGCAACCTTGAAGGCTTGGGTCTAATACAACGAGATAGATGTGATCTATTAGGTCCAGTAGGTCCTCTAACTCTCTTAGGATTGAGACGCTTCTACTTGTATAATCTTGAGCGGGGCTGCCCCCTTGCAAATGATGCACCACAATTTTCCCGTTTGAATCGGTTTCAAGTTGAAAGGTTTTTCTACCGAACCCGTGGTGTTCCATCTGCTCCGCGTAGAAGTCTTGTGTCTCTTTTGCTAACGTTTCGAGTTCTGTGTGCATGTTTGGCTGTAGGGTGTGATCACTGGGGAAAAAGTGGATTAGCCGGATCTGAGGCGGATATACCGGGAGCGGTGGTAATATTGTTGATGTGCCTTTGGCGGGTTGTAAGATATCCGGCGCGATCTCCCATAGAAAGACAAAACCATCTCTGGTTCCAGTCGCAAGTGTTTGCCCATCGGGACTAAACGCGAAATTACTGAAATGATGTGTATGCCAAGGAAAGGTTTTCTTAATGGCACCAGTGACAGCGTCCCACAGCATTACTTGCTGTCCCATCTTGGTCTGCGTAGCGAGCGTCTGTCCATCTGGACTGAACGCAAAACTCACTGGATTACGAAACCCACTTTTAAGGGCTTTATATTTTCCTGTGGCCGCATTCCATAGCCACACCTCGTATGGTTCACCGATGTATCCAGTTCCGGTGGCGATAGTTTTTCCATCGGGACTGAATGCGACGCTATAAACGTCTTGTGTGTGTCCTATGAGGGTTCGTTGATGCTGTCCTGATCGTGCATCCCACAATCGGATTGTTTTGTCCCGACTTCCGCTGGCGAGTGTTCTGCCATCGGGACTGAACGCTACACTTGAGACACTACCTGTATGCCCTGTGAGCGTGGCTTTGTGGTGTCCACTGATGGCATCCCACAATTGGACTGTGTTGTCTTGGTCCCAACCTCCGCTGGCGATAGTTTTTCCATCAGGGCTAAATGCGACACTATAAACGGCATAAACGGCTAGCGTGAGGGTTCGTTGATGCTGTCCTGATCGTGCATCCCACAATCGGATTGTTTTGTCCCGACTTCCGCTGGCGAGTGTTCTGCCATCGGGACTGAACACCACACTCGTGATTTCATCCGTGTGTCCTCTGAGTGTGGTTTGAAGGACACCGGAGGGGAGCTCCCACACATGGATCATTTTACCTTCACTTCCGGCAAGTGTTCTACCATCGGGACTGAACACCACGCTGGTAACCCTATCCATGTGGCCTACGAAGGTCGTTTTGTGTTCTCCACTCCCAACATCCCATAGCCGTATTTCGCCGCTCCCGGTAGCGAGTGTTCTGCCATCGGGGCTGAACGCTAAATTCCTAACATTGGTGTTATCTGTTGTATGTCCTGTAAGAGTTTTCCGAATTTGTCCGGAAGGCACATCCCATAGTACCACATCATAATTGTAACCTGCATGGGCGAGTGTCCTGCCATCGGGGCTGAAGGCTATACCCTCGGGTCCGTAACGTATATGAGGGGCCGCGAGCGTGCCTTTATGGGCGAGCGTGGTGGTATCCCACAAGCGGATTGTATAGTCCCAACTGCTACTAGCGAGTGTGCTTCCATCGGGACTGAAGGCGATACTGATAATACTATCCGTATGTCCTTGGAGCGTCGCTTTGAATGTGGCTGTAGCAACGTCCCACAAGCGGATTGTGCCGTCCAAACCTCCACTACTTGCAATTGTTTTTCCATCCGAACTGAAGGCTATGTTAGAAACCCAGCGCGCAGTCGCCTTGAATGAGCCTTTAGGTTCTCCAGTGACAGCGTCCCAGAGGTGGACCTCATCGGAACGTCCAGTGGCGATAGTTTTTCCATCGGGACTGAACTCGACTGCATTTGCATACGCAAATGGTCCTGTGAATGGTGCTTTATGCTCACCTGTGGCGGTATCCCACAAGAGTATCTTTGAACCCCCACTAACCAATGTGCGACCGTCTGGCGAATACGCGATACCTGTGATAATACCTTGCGTATGATCGAACAACGCATTGCGTTCTTCGCCTGTCCGCGCGTCGTATATCCAAATCCCGATATTGGTGGACACTGCGAGTTGATTCCCGTCAGGGGAGTAAGCCATGTCCGTTATTCTCCCTTTGCCGATGCGGCGTTTTGCATCTTCTGGCAAATTGAACCACGTGTAGTCTTGTGCAAAAGCGTTGTGCAGCAGCACAAGGGGCAGAAAACTAATGAGTAGCAGTATCAAAAATTGTTTACGTTTCATAGAAGTGTGCTCCTTTTGGAATTAGAGTCATTCAGCATATTTTCACTGATGTCCATGTGAAACCTATTTCAGCGCATCAAGGATTTTATTTTCAAAAACCTGTTTCGGCATCGCGCCTGCGAACCTCGCGACCTCTGCACCGTTTTGGAATATGATATAAGTTGGAATCCCTTTTACCTTATATGCCTCCATCGTCTGACGGTTTTCATCGATATCCAACTTCCCAATGATGAAAGTATCACGGTGTTCTAATGCGATCGACTCAACGATGGGTTTCATTTGTCTGCAAAACGGACACCAATCGGCTTCAAATTCAAGCACAACGGGCAATTCAGCATCTAACACCTCAGTTTTGAAGGTTGCATCGGTTATTGTAACGGGTTTGCCATCGGTATTAACCGGATCCGGGTTAAGCTCCTCCGGTTCTTCGACAGGTTCGGGTTCAATCGGCTCCGGTTCAACATCTTCTTCAACAGGTTCGGGGTCCACATCATCGGTTTCGACAACTTCGGGGTCCGGGGCTTGACGGTTGTAGATGTACTGCGTGGCATCGGCACGAAAAACCAGAGCCAAGAATTGTCCATCCCACGTATATGTAATTACGGAAGGCTTCGGGTCTCCCTGCGTGAACCAATGGATCGTCCCGCTGCTTTGGTTAAACGGTCTGACGAGTTTGTAGGAGCCGGTGACGAACTGTTTCAGAGATTGGGCTTCGCCTTCTAAGACCTCTTGGAATTCTTGTGTAAACGTTGTGGGTGTGAGGCGGAGGATGCCTGTCACTTGGACAGGATCGCCGTGAACACTTTTGGCAGCGAGCGTATAGGTGCCGCTGAGCGTCTCGGCGATTCTGTAGGGTTTGGAATAGACGAGGATCGTTGCCGTTTTGGAGGCATCTTTTTCGCTACCGTCTCGGACATAGACATTAACGGTCACGACTCTCGATGGCACCATCTCTTCGTCTGACTCAGGGGCGGTCCACTGCACTTCGGGCCCCGTGTCGCCGATTAACGTCCCTTCGGAGACATCCCATATATAGGTTAGAGAGTCGTCATCCGCATCAAAAGCCCTGATTCGGAGTTGAACGGTTTCACCATATTCAACTTCATTCGGGATGGTGAAAGTGGTTATTTCAGGTGGGTCGTTGGTGAATTCTTCAAATTGTGTGCATCCGATGAAGATGGTGATTTGGAGGATGAACAGAAGTATCAGACGTGTCTGTTTGCTATAAAGATTCATGGGGATGCTCCTTTGTGGGTGGCATAGAAACTGAGTTTACTTACGGTGCTTTATATTTATCATCGGTAAAGTATTTAGAGCCGTCAATTTGATGGATGCGCCACTTGCCTGACTTTTTTGTGAAGTAAAAACGGCTGATCTCAACGTAACAGGCTTCAAGTTCAAGCGGCATGTCTGGATGATAGTAGAACATGTGTCCCGTCGCGCTTGCTTCTGGCCAAGGTGCCTTAACGTTCTCAGGACGTATATAAAAGTCTGTCAGGACCCAATTATAGTCTGCCAGTACCCAGTCCTCCATCAAGCCCTTCGTTCTACCGCTCCGACAATGGCTTATTGACCAATTGATCTCAATATAAGTTTTAACATTGTTCCATCCATAAACATTACCTGTGATGTCTGTCCCCCATTCAATTCCTGTTGATATATCCAATATTTCTCGGAGTGCCCTCATATCTTCTTCGACATAGGCTGTAATAAAAGCACTATAGACCTGCTGGATCGCCTGTTTTTCGGCTTCAAAATCGATGTGTCCAACGGCGAGTTCTTCTTCTGGGACTGTTATCTCTATGTAGGATTTATCGAGATAAGGTGCTGTTGGAAAAAGGACGTATTCAATAAAACGGAGGGGTTCCTCTGTCTGTTCTTGGTCGATATTAAGATCGACATCACTGCAGCTGCTCAGCCCTATGAGTGCAACTATCAGCATCAAGGTTTTCAGGCGTGTATGTAAGTTTCTTTTCGTTTTGGATTGCATGATTTCACCTCTATAGAGTGTGCTAATAGGCGAGGAGGTTGAGGGTTATAGCATAAGTGACGACCTCATCTATGATTTCTATTTCGCTGATGTCGTCAACGTTTCTTGTGTTAGCACTCCCGGAGCTCACAGTGAAGTCAAGGTTCAGGTGTGGCAAGATTTGGTAGCCGATGCCGCCTGAGAAGATGACACCGGTCTGCCTGGCGTTTTCGAGCGTGAGCGGTGGTTGCCAGGTTACGAGCGTTGCTAGCCCCATGTTCCCGACGAGGTAAAGACCGAACCGCCGGAGTGGAAAGTACATGAAACCTATGCCTGCTGCGCCGTTGGCGATCATGGTGTCGTTGGTGAAATGCTGGAGCGGGAGCCAGGCGATCCGGCTGGTGTAGTAGAGGAGGAACTGGTTGGAGAATCCGTGTCCGATTTTCAATTCTGTTATCAAAGCGGATCTTGTTTGGCGTGCGGTTTCCCACTCGGCTTTCTGCGTGCTCCGCCAATAGTATTGGGCGAGTGGTTCGGTAAAGCGGGTTGTCCCGGCACCGACACCGAAGCCGATAATAAAGCCTTTCCGTTGCCCACTGAGGTTCTGTCGGCGCCGAAGTTCGCGCTGCTGGTAATTCTCACCCATGCGGTTATGTTCCGGGTTATAGGAGGCATCGGCATTCTTGAACGGCTGTAGCATGAAAAGGGCGGCGATTAATGCCAAGCACCCTAAATGGGATGTATCGGTTTTCAATTGCATACTCCTGTGAAAGATAAAGTCTTACGGTTCAGATGATGTTTCGGGGTTGTTGTTCAGCACTGTTAGCCACTGCGTGATTGTGTTGTAGCGTTCGGTGTCGTTTTGTTTCTGAAACCAATTGGCGAGCTGCTTACCAGTTTCAATAAGTAGGTCTCTCGATTTTGGCGCGTAGGGTTTCACCGCTAACGCCTGTTGGTATTTCTCCATCGCATTTTTTGGCTTTTTTCGGTTCATTAAACAGCGCACGAGTGCACATTGGATGCGAGTTAACTTCTCCGCGGTCGGGTCGGAGGGGTTTGAAGCAGCCTCGCCGGTGCCGGGTGTTGGCGAGGCTGCGGCTCTCGCTTTACTCAGCATCACATCGAGTTGCGATTCAAGCGAGAGCAGATTTTGATATGCGACAGCATTCTTCGGCTGTTTCGCGAGGACGGCCTCAAAAGTTTCCAACGCTTTGAGGTGTTCATCCTGCACGAGATAGAGATAGCCGATCATGTTGTGCATATCTATCGTTTTTTCAGATGCCGGAATCCCTTCAAAGACAGCGACCGCTGCTGCGTATTTCTTCCGGTTCATCAAGGTATTTCCACGTCGGACCTGGAGGTTTACGAGTTCTGTTTTTGCTTTTTGATTGCCTGGGTCTTGCGCTAAAATCTGTTCCAATTCGCTTTGTGCCTGCTCATATTCGCCGGTGTGCTGATACGCCTGCGACAGGCTCAAACGGAGGTTGATGTCTTTCGGAAAGAGGTCTACCGCTTTCTGGAGCTGCGTCGCTGAAGCGGTGTAATCCCTTTGGTTTTTCAAGGTCTGCGCGTACTGTTGATATGCAGCACTGAGGTTACGCCGTGCCTGTTCGTTGGTGGTCTGTTTGGTGGACTGCGCGGTGTAAACCTTGTGGAACGCCGCAATCGCCGCAGGGTAGTCCCGGATTTTTAGGTATAACTCGCCGAGGAGGCTTTCGATAGTCGGATCGTCCGGTTGCAGTTTTTGCAATTCGAGGTAGGCCGCGATCGCCTCGTCGGAACGTCCGGATTGCCGACGGGCGTTTGCTTTTTGCCAGAGAACATCGCTCATGTTTGTTCTGGCGAGTTGATAGGTCGGTTGTAATGCCAAAGCGTTGCGGTAGGCGCGAATTGCTGCGTCCCATTCCCCGTTGTTCCTGAGCGTCACCCCGTGGTTCGTCCAAGTGAGTGCCAGGTTCTTCCGCGTCTTAGCATCGTCGGGTGCGAGCTCAAGTGCCTTTTGGTAGTGTGTAATCGCTTGGGTGAACTCGGAGGCGAGTGCGTATCCATCTCCCATAATCCGATAGGTGGTGGCGTTCATCGGATCGAGACGGATGGCTTTTTCAAAATAGGCGGTCGCTTCATCAAAAGCGCGGCGTTTCAAGGCGTTGAACGCTTTTTGACGGTAGAGTTGATTTAGGTTCTGTTTCGCGGTTTTATGGTGCGGTGAGCGTTTCAGTGCCTTCTCGAATGCCGCTATCGCCTTGTCCATATCGCCTTCTTTGTAGTAGAGGGTGCCGAGGCGGTTATAGGATTCGGCGCTGTCACGGAGGGAACGGTGTCCCTGCTGGTTCTTCACGCGCTGTTCAATGAGACGGGTCGCTTGGTTCGACTGCCCTATTTTATGGTAAGCCTGAATCAGTTTCTCGCGTGCGGGTTCATAATTCGGATCGACACCGATGCAGTTCTGAAAATGGGTGATCGCCGATGTCATATCGCCTTTGTCGAAGTAGACGGCCCCGAGGAGGTAGTGCGGACGCGGAAGTCTCGGAGCCATTTGGAGATCTTTTCTCAGGAGGTTGATGGCGATGTCGTGCTGCGGTGTATGGAGCGGTGTGTCGTAAACCTTCAGGAGTGTGTTGACATCGCGCGGTGTCGGGTGCTGTGCTGTCGCCGTTGCGTGACAGACATCATCTGTGTCGGGGCTGTGTCCCCATAACCCGATGGCGTGTCCGAGTTCGTGGAGACAGACCGTCCGCATCTCTGCTTCTGAGAGTTCGCCGATGGTGCCGTCGCCTTCTAACACAAGGACAATTTCCACGGTGAAGTCGATAGACGGGGCGGGAGACCCGCCCCCTACGGTGTTTTGGGATCGCGTAGTGTTATCCTTTTGAACATGCGGATTGGTGCCGGAGACGGTGGACGTGTCTTGTGAAAGTCGCGTTAATTTCGCGCTACCGAGGCGTGTGTCTAAGAACGCTAAGCGGCCGCTATAGGTTGGGTTCACGTGGATGTCTGCCTGTTCTGGGGTTTCGGTCTCTTGGAACCGGATTTTACCGTTCGTGGCGGATTCCCATGTGTTCATGGCGTAGCGTATCGCCGTTAGGTACGGTAGCGGTCTGAGGGTTGGTGAGATATGCACGCGAATCGGCATCTGTGTGAAGCGCGTGATCCTACCCTCCGAGAATAGCGTAACGTGGTCGAAATAGTCTGTCGCTATCCTATCATCGGCGGTGTTCTGTGCGTGTACTATGAACACGACGGTTGTTAATATGGTAACGAAAAGGAGATAGCGTTTTCTTCTGTGCATGACGCGTTACTTTCGCTGAGTTATGATTTATTTTGAGAACACGAGGGAAACGCCCGTTGGTGGAGACGGATTAAGACGGTGAACTCTTTGAGAAAACCGCCCTGTCTATGAAACCGAAGCCCCGCTTTAGCGTGTGGGTGCTATCACCCTTGTTTTGTGTCTTGCCTTGTCTAAAAATTGTCCAAACTATTGTAATAATATCACAATTTTGGAAATAATTCAATTTGGTTTTGGAACGGTGGTTACTCGAAGTCTAATTCAAACATCGGTGCGCCGCGGAGTAGATAGTGTAACCCTCTGGTTAGCACCGTGAGTCGGTATTGGAATCTATCAGCGTCTAAAACCAATCCTGACATTCTTAAGCCTCCGAGTACGTAAACACGGGCACGCGCTTCTTGACAGGTCTTAATCGCTTCAATCACGGTTCCGTTCTGCCTGATGGTTCTGGTTGTCGGTGCGTCAGTGATAATAATGAGGACTAAGTTCCGTCTGTCAGGCGTATCAAGTCTACGTATGCCGTTCACAATGGCATCGAGTAGATGTTCCGTGCCCATTTGTGGAATGGAAGGATGGGAAGGATGGTCTGAAATGTTTACCAATCTTCCAACCTTCCACTACCTTCCAACGCTTACTTACTTCCGTATCAACATCTTGCGCGTTGCGGTAAAGTCGCCTGCGGTAACGGAGTCGCGTGTGGACCCCGTGGACAATGTGTAGAAATAGACACCGCTTGCAACCGGTTCACCTTGATTGTTTCTGCCGTCCCAATGGGCGGCACGGGTACGAGATTGATAGCTGCCTGTCGCTTGGTGTCCTAATGAGAGCACACGTACCAGACTGCCGTCTACTGCATAGATGCGAATCGTAACCTCTGCTGGCTCTGCCAACTGATAGGGTATCCATGTCTCTGGGTTGAACGGGTTCGGGTAGTTGGGTAGCAACACCGTCTCTTTGGGTGTCAGTCGTGTGAGTAGGTGTTTTAGGACTTCAACGCCGCGTTGGAAGTCCGGGTCGGTCAGGTTTGCCTGTTGTGCTGCGTGTAGCCACTGTTTGACCTCGGTAGTGGTTAGGTTTTCGGCGGCTGCGGCATACACGGCGGGTGCGGCGGCTGTCTCTCCGAAGGCTGCGGCGACGGCGACGAGGTCTTGGATATTGACTTGCCCATCACCGTTGACATCGGCGGGGTTTTCACCGGTTGCGCCGAAGTTTGCTGCGACCTGTACGAGGTCTTGTATGTTAACGGTGCCGTCTGCGTTAACATCCGCTGCGAGGCGTGGCGGTTCTGCGGGTGCGATATCCCACAGCAGCACCGTGCCGTCATAACTGCTACTTGCGAGCGTATTTCCATCTGGGCTGAACGCTACACTCAAAACCGAGTCCGTATGTCCAGTGAGTGTATTTTTCAGGGTGCCGGTATCAGCATCCCACAAGCGGATTGTGTGGTCCCCACTTCCACTTGCGATAGTGTTTCCATCCGGGCTGAACGCCACACTCCGAACCTCGTCTGTATGTTCTGTGATTGTTGTGTTTTTGAGGGTGCCTGTATCCACATCCCACAATATCGTGGTGTCCACACTACTACTTGCGATAGTATTTCCATCTGGGCTGAACGCTACGCTACTAGCCGAGCCTGTAGGTCCAGTGAGTGTGCTTTTGAGTGTGCCTGTCGCAACATCCCACAACCGGATCGTGGAGTCCCAACCTCCAGTTGCGAGCGTCTTGCCATCCGGGATGAACGCTACGCTACTAACCGGGCCCGTATGTCCCGTGAGTGTGTTTTTCAGGGTGCCTGTATCCACATCCCACAAACGGACTGTGCCTTCCACATCTCCAGTTGCGAGCGTGTTTCCATCCGGGCTAAACGCTACACTATAAACAGGGGCTGCTCCTCCTGTAAGTGTGTTTTTCAGGGTACCTGTATCCACATCCCACAAGCGGATCCTGAAGTCCCAACTTCCACTTGCGATAGTGTTTCCATCCGGGCTAAACGCTACACTCGAAGACCCGTAAATCCCATCTCTAG
>VXZK01000317.1 GCA_009845545.1 Candidatus Poribacteria bacterium | reverse complement strand
GCGGGGTTGGACCCGAAGCCTAAAGGCTTGGGATTGTTAGACAATGCCCTTCAAGGTTTGCGATAACCCGGTTAGAGGGGGTGCCAGTTAGGTATACACGACATCCATCTCCGCTACAAGATTTGCTAATGCATTTTTCGTGTATCTGCTTCTCGATTTCTGCAAGAAGATCTTTTAATCCCACTTGCTGCTACCTCCTATCCGGCTTTCTCAAGTAAGTCTTGGAGGTTAACAGAACGATCATAGAGTTTATATGCTACGTCTTCATAGTCTTTTGGTTCTATACCTTCAGTCGGATCAAATGGAATATGTTTCACTATCCCGTCCTTTTGGAACCACCATGTGCCTACCTCTTCTGGTAGCAGCCAGTGTATTGACTCCATCTTTTTCAGTTGCTGTACACCCCTTCTCTTGAGGTCCCCTATTCGAATCAGGTTCGCGATTTCTTTCAGTAGCCAGTCACTGTGGGTTGTTATAACAACACGCACACCGGCACGGACTAAGCCCGCAAGGGTTAATGCTATTTCAGTTTGCGCCCCGGGGTGCAGGTGCGCCTCCGGTTCTTCAATGATGAGCATATCACCAGGACGGATGCCACTACGAAGAAAAAGCACAACTGGGGCAAGTTCGGATACCATGGACGCTGCGCGTGTAAGACGTACCTCTTCTCCTGTTTCTTGTGGTCGGTAAAGGAATTCAGGGTATCCGCTCGGTGTAGGTTTCATGAGAATCTGACCCGCGAGCACGTCAGATTCTAATACATCAGCAAGGTGTTGCATCTCTTTGTCGGGCTCTTCGGATTCTTTGTAGAGTATAAGTTGCTGCATAAAATCTGCAACAATCCCTGAAAACGTCGGAACCTCCAATGGTGTGAGACCGCCGCGAGTCGCACGCTCGACGAGTGAACTGGCTATCACTCGGTGACTCTGCATAATTCCGCTTCGGGCGGCTGGTAGATAGAATCTTTTTTCTCGATGTCTGTCTAATTCAATAGCGACCCGGAAAAATAAATCATCAATGTCAAGTTCCTTATGTGAATGTGAGATCAACGAGTCTTTGTCGTAAATCATCAAATCTTCGTTGACTGAACCACGTACCGCAAAATTTGACCCGCAGCTCTCTATATTGAAATTCCATAGACGCTGATTTTCCCGCCTGACCTCCAGAGAGACGTTCATTTCACTGCGTTGACCGTTTTTTAAACGAATCAATTCTGTAATTGAATTTAAGTCAAAGCAGCGCTTGAGCTCGTTCGCTGTGCTTTCCGGATCCTTGAGGTCTGACTCTAATCTGGCACGAATTTCTGGTGGCAAATCTGAAAACTTAATCGATTGATCAGATGTGTTTAGTTTTTTGAGAATTGAACGAATTGCATCCCAATTTTGATTTAGCAAGTCCTTGAAACCGTGAATACCTAAGCGTTTGAACCGCCCTGGGAATTTTGAGTGTCCTGTAAAAACGCCGTCTAACGCATAAATTAACGTGGAAAAGTAGGTTTTTCCAGTGTTGCTTGGTCCGACAAATACTGTCAATGGTTGGAGGTCTATTGCGGCTTCTGCAATCGGCCCGAAATTCTTAACAGCGATTTTGACATTTGGATACTTGGGCATTTCTGAGGTTTCAGGCGTTTTGGATTCGCTCATTGGGATTTCTCCTGTTTTCCAGCATGTGCTGTCTGAACAGCGTCAACCAGTTTATCCGCACCGAACCGCACGACATCCGTTGCCGGAAGTCCTGTCTCTGTTTCTGCTGCTTTTATCGCCTCGCGTGCCTCATCCTCAGAGAGATCAAAGCAGTTCAACGCCAATCCAATCACTTTAGCGGGCTTTATCGGTGCAGCCAACGTCTCATACTGCGCAATCATCTCGGTTAACGATGGGAGCGGTACGGTATACCGAGCAACTGTATCCCGTGAGGGTTGATGACAAAAGATCATCGCATCCGGTAGGCTGCCGTGGAGTAGACTTAACGTTACACCTGAGTACCCAGGATGCACCAGCGAGCCCTGCCCTTCAACGATAAGCATCTCGTGATTTTTCGCGCCCTCCAGCACAATCTCCTCCGCTGCACCCGCAGTAAAATCAGAGACGACAGCGTCGATTGCAATCCCCCAACCCCAGACCATGATCCCATTCTGTCCTGTCGGACAAAATTCGGCGTTCACACCACGGGCACGCGCAGCACGCGTCACTTCTATTCCAGAGAGCATCTTCCCGACACGGCAATCTGAGCCGACAGTCAGGATAACCGTAGCATCAACCGCATCGGCTTTGCACGTCGCTACAGGGAGATCAGCAGGCGGTTTACGGGCATCCCATAACAGTACATCGTTGGCTGCTGCGAGTTCTGAGAGTTCCGCGTCCTCACTTAGGAATTGGTGCAAACCGCTCATGACGTGTAAGCGGTTTTGTATGGTTTCATGGAGGATCGCGCGCCAAGGATGTGGTAACTCACCACCAGGCGGCGCAATGCCGATCGCGAGCATCGTCGGATTAAACCGCATCGCTTCAGCAAGGTCGTGGACAATCGGAATCCCTTTCCCGATCTCAATGACTTCACTCACATCCCGTCCCGCATTGTCGCTGTCGATGACTGCCACCACGTTGTCAGGAAGATAACGCACCAGAACTGTGGCGGTCTTCGATTCGAGGACACCAAACGAGCCTTCGGCAAGAATCGCTATTCTATGTGATTTCGGTTGTAACTGCTTTTCCATCTTTTTATGGGTCATTTCAAGTAGAATAGATACACTTGTAGACTAACACAAATCCCAATCAATTTCAAACTGAAAACTGAAAACTATTAAAGAAATTGCCGGAGATACCTACCACCGAGCGCAAACCCCTCTAATCCTGGGGCTCCGCGATCCTCGTTTTCGACACATAACACATAATCATAACCTGATTCTTGCAGCGCACCGGTAATCGTCCCCCAATTCAGTTGGCCGCGTCCAGGGACACGATATTGCCACCACCAGTTCCCGATAATCCCTTGCCGGAACTTCATGCGCGGACTAATTTCGCAATCTTTTACGTCGGCATAATACCACTTACCGTCAAACATACGGATCGCATCCTCGGCGGGTAAAATCCCCATCCATAGCCAGTGTGACGGATCGCAGGACAGCCCCAGCGAATCTGATGGAATCGCGTCAAGGACCCGTTCCCACATTTCAGGGTTACAAGCGATGTTACCCATCCGTACAGCGCAATCTAAAGCAAGCTGCACGCCTTTCTCTTCAGCGAAGCGGACAACAGGGCTCCACATCTCCTTGAACCGTCCGACAAGTTCAACCGATCTATCGCCGGGGTTCCCCGGTTCCGAAGAAAACTGTCCATAAAAGTGCCAACTGACGGGACTCCCGGCATACGTCACCACGACTGGCGCACCGAGGATAGAAGCCGCTGCAATTGCTCGCATTAGGGTGGCACGGGCGTTTTCCCGATTTTCTGCATCATCGTCAAGGAGGTTACAGTGCGATGTCAAGGCAGCAAGGTAGATACCGTTGGCATCTAAAATTTCCTTGACCGCTTCGCCACCCGATTGTATAATGGCACTCGATTCAAAAACGCCAGTAGCATTCGGGCGGATTGCATCAAATCCGTTCGCTTTTGCCCACGCTGCGCATTCGGCAAGGCTCCAACCGCCGTTGCCCGCGCCGGTGCTAAAACTTAAATCCATAATATTTCCTTTTTTACGGTATTGAGGACTTTCTACGTATGCAAATTCTATATGAAGATAATATAACCGAAAGACTGTTGTCGCTCTATAATCAATTGCTCGCGCAACACGGTGACCGTAAGTGGTGGCCCGCAGATACGCCGTTTGAGGTGGCACTCGGTGCTATTCTAACACAAGCCACATCGTGGCGCAATGTCGAAAAAGCGATGGACAATCTCAAAAACGCTGGTGCCTTTACACCCGAGGAGATAGCCTCCATCAGCCAAGCTGCGTTAGAACGATTGATCCGACCGTCGCGCTACTTTCGTATGAAAGCACAGAAAGTGCGCGCATTTGTAGATTATATCACAGAGCGTCCCATGCATGTAATGTTCGCACAGGATGTCCCCGAATTACGTGAAGAACTGCTCTCTATCTACGGTGTCGGGCCCGAAACAGCGGATACGATTATCCTCTACGCCGCAGGTAAACCGAGCTTTGTCGTTGATTCGTATACTTACAGGCTTTTTTCGAGATTAGGATGGATTGAAGGCAAATATAATTATGCGAAACTTCGTGCTATGTTTATGGAAAACCTTCCCCACGATGTGGATATGTTCAACGAATACCACGCACTGATTGTTCGGCACGGGGCCGGCGTCTGCCACAAGAAAACCCCAAATTGCCAAGAGTGTCGTTTACGGGAGACTTGTGCTTATTACAAGTCGTCTGAATGATGACGGGACAATCGGGGTGCCATTAATGTGTTGTTATAGTTTTTGAAAAAAATCGGCTTCTGTCAGAATGGGGATATTGAGTTCTACGGCTTTCGTGTATTTGCTCCCCGCCCCTTCGCCAGCGATGAGGTAATCCGTCTTGCTCGTTACACTTGACGTAACTTTACCACCCCGTGCTTTAATCTCCTTAGATGCTTCCGTGCGTGTCATACCTTCAAGACTCCCCGTAACAACAAACGTTTTCCCACTAAAGAAGCTATCTGTTGTCAGATTTGCTTTCGTGCTGAGATCTTCTGCCTTTACTGTAAAACAGCGTAAACCGGCTTCCCGCAATTTGTCAAGCAACGGTTGATTTTGTGAAAAGAAATTGACAACGCTTTCCGCTATCTGTGGACCGATACCGTTCACCGATTCAATGTCTTCCGGTTTTGCATGGCTGAGTGCGTCCAAAGATGAAAAATTTTCAATCAAGAGTTCCGCGACGGTCTCACCAACATGAAAAATACCGAGTCCGAAAAGTACTTTCTCTACTGGTGCTGTCTTGCTCTGTTCGATTTGATGGACAAGGTTACTCGCAGACGGGACACCCATCCGATCCAGTTTGCTTAGCGGCTCTACCTCTAAGGTGTAGAGTTCAGCAACATCGCGAACCAGTTCTTTATCCACCAATTGGGCAATCGTCGCAGGGCCGAGACCTTCAATCTGGAGCGCATTGCGCGAAGCATAATGCGCAATTTGACGTTTCAATTGTGCGACACACGCGACGTTCACACATCGAACCGCAACCTCCGCTTCTGAGCGGTGGACAGGCGTATCACACACCGGGCACCGATCTGGGAATACAAACACGACTTCATCGCCAGTCCGATCTGCTGTCAACACCTCAACGATTTTAGGGATGACATCCCCAGCGCGTTCAAGCACAATCCGATCCCTGATACGGATGTCTTTGGTTTCAATTTCTTGAGCGTTGTGCAGGGTAGCATTCGTAATTGTCGCACCAGCGAGTGTCACAGGCTCCAAAATCGCAACTGGTGTCAGTACGCCTGTTCTTCCAACTTGGACTTCAATGTCTTTTATCGTTGTGATGGCTTGCTGCGCATTGAACTTGTAGGCGATTGCCCAACGCGGATATTTAGAGGTCGCGCCGAGTTCGTTCTGGTGGGAGAATTCATTGACCTTTACAACGACACCGTCGGTTTCGTAGGGAAGGTCATGGCGTTTTGCTACCCAGTGTTCGTAGTAGTTTTGGACATCTGCTATTGATTGATGGCAGTCAGTATGCAGATTACACTTCAAGCCCCAACGCTTCATCAGTTCGATCGATGCCGTATGCGTTGCGAATTCAACGCCTTCCGCGTAATTGAGGGTATAGATGAAAATATCTAACGGACGAGAAGCAGTGATAGACGCATCTTGCAGCCGTAGCGACCCAGCCGCGGCGTTCCGAGGATTCGCGAAAGGCGGTTCACCTTCTACCTCGCGCTGCGCGTTAATGTTATTGAGCCGATCCTTCGGAAGGAAAACTTCACCACGGACTTCTAACACTCGAGGGAACGTTGTTTCTGTTTCAACAGGTATCCGCAACGGCACAGAACGGATCGTTCGCAAATTATCTGTTATATCCTCGCCATACTCACCATCGCCACGGGTGAGACCGCGAGTGAATACGCCGTTCTCATAGATTAACGAAACACCTAAACCGTCTATCTTTAACTCTGTGACGTATTCGACAGGTGCGTCTTCTAACAATCGCCGCACGCGTTCATCGAATTCGCGCAGCTCCTGGGGGTTGTAACCGTTATTCAGGCTCAGCATGGGATTGCGATGCTGTATGCGGGTCCCCAAGACAGCACCGCCACCGACCCGCTGCGTCGGTGAATCCGGGGGGATAGGGGCATCAGATGCCGATTCGAGTGCCTCAAGTTCCTTCATGAGCACATCAAATTCGGCATCAGATATTTCCGGTCGGTTTTCGATGTAATATTTGCGCTCATGATGACGTATTAACGCTCTCAGATCGTCAATTTCTGTTCGCATAACACCTTTGTCCCGTTTAGGAAAAATGCTAAACGCCCCAGACCGGTCGCAAATAACCTATTTCTGTCACTGCGTATGCGCTGACAAATTGTTCGCGATCGTTAAGCGTCGCTGGCGTGTAAAGGTGCGTGGACGGGTAAACCCTTCACCAGTCGGGCCCGCAATTGTCATTGCTAAAAAGCCTTCGCCTTCCAATCCGCAGGACGCATAGGACGGCGCATTAATAACCGTTACACTGCAGTCCATTGCTTTGTTGAATTGCGTCATCCGTTGGGTATTATTGGTGTGGAGCACTGCAGTGTGTCCGCGCCCACCTTCTGCTCTGACAGCACCTGCCAATGCTTCATCGAAATCCTGACACCGAACCACTGGTAGAATCGGCATCAAGTATTCGTTGATAACGAAATCGTGATCTGCCGGTACTTCCACCACAATAGCGACTGTCTGTGCAGGTGCCGTAATGCCAGCAGCGTTCAAAATAGTCGTCGCATCTTTACCAATGTATTCCTTGTTCGATTCACCTTTTTCGGTGACAACCGCCTCTAATGCCTCGCGTTGGCTCGCATTCAACAAATGGCCACCGTTCTGTGTGAGTTCTCGGACCGTCTCATTTGCAACGGATTCAATGACAAAGAGTGCTTTCTCACCGATACAGAGCAGGTTGTTGTCGAAACTCGTGCCCGCGATGACATGCTTTGCCGCTTCCTCAACGTCTGCGGTTTCATCAATAATCGCGGGTGGGTTGCCGGGACCAGCGGCGATTGTCTTTTTCCCGCTCGATAGTGCTGCCTTCACAACCGAGGCACCACCGGTAGCGACAAGCATAGCGATGTCAGGATGCTCCATGATCTCTTTGGCTGTCCGTAAACTCGCATTCGCAACGGAAGTGAGCAGGTTAGGCGGCGCACCCGCCTTAATGATCGCCTCGTTGATGACGTGCATCGTCTCTTCGGTGCAGTCTCGCGCATTTGGATGCGGACTAAAGACGATAGCGTTTCCCGCCGATAACATTATAATCGCGTGATTAATCACCGTTGATGTTGGGTTTGTGGTAGGTGTAATTGAATTAATAACGCCAAACGGAACGTATTCAATAAGAAGTGTCCCAGAATCACCCGATATCGCTTCTGAGATAAGATCCTCCACACCGGGTGAAAGTGTTACGGCACCCTCGTTCTTCATCACTTTGTGCGCCGCATTGCCCATATTCGTATCTTGTACTGCCAAACCCGCAAGACGTTCCGCATTCGCAAGCGAGACCGCTTTGATCGCTTCAATGATCTCGCGTCTTTTGGCAAATCCGAGTTTAACGAATGCTGCTTGTGCTGTTTTCGCTGCTGCGATAGCCTCCGCTGCTGTTGCGAAAACCCCCGCCCGAGAAGAAGAACTCGCACCGGCAGATAATGGAGTAGGTTGTACGGCTGTAGAGCCGCCTTGTTGCAGCGTTTTTAAAACTTGGGAGACAATCTCTTCAATCTGTTTTTCGTCAATTTGTGCCATTCAGCCCTCCAGTCACTCATCGCGTAGGACACGCCTCAGGAGAACATAGTAAAACCACTGGGCGGCACCTGAGATACGGAACCCGTGGCAGTGTTAAATGTTCTCTGGTAAAGCGGAGTAGGGCAAAGGCGAGAAAGTCATCCCTCGCCCTACAAAACCGAGTTATTTGCTACTACTCTTTGACTCTTCTGAGCCACCACCGAGAATAGTCTCCACATCTGCATGTGGGCGAGGGATGACGTGTACCGACACCAATTCGCCGACCGCTTTCGCGGCTTCTGCCCCAGCATCCGTCGCGGCTTGCACCGCACCGACATCTCCGCGAACCATCACAGTGACAAAACCGCCACCGACCTGTTCTTTTCCAACTAATTTGACGTTCGCGGCTTTCACCATGGTGTCAGCGGCTTCAACCGCTCCGACGAGCCCGCGTGTTTCAACCATTCCTAATGCTTCATTACGCATGTAGATAGACTCCTTATCTGTCTGTAGAAAATAGAATACAAGGCACCGTACAGCGTACCACCGATATGTGTTTGTAATTTCGCTATACTATCGGTACGCGCGTGGCTCCCTTGATCAAATGTGTTCCTTAATAATGATACTACAAAATCCGCATTTCTGCAAGTCAAATTTTAGTGTTCAATTATGAGTTTTCGGTAATTTAAACTCCTATAGATCACGGATCTACTAATTCCAGCTTTTTATCAATCGCTAAAAAGAGGGTTTCCTCCTAACTGATAACTGACAACTGATAACTGATAGCCTTTTTCCCAGGATGATTTAGTTTTCGGTTGTGATTTTAGTTTTCGTTTACAGATGGTAAGGTTTTTTCTACAAGATCGCGAGCGACAAGAAACACCCAAGCAAAAACACTCGCTCCTACAGAGGAAAGTATATCCATATATGAAGTAAATTTTTAAAACTGAATCGCTCTGGCCTTTTTCCAATTTTATCTTGACTTTTAATCGGAATTCTGATAAAATATTAGAGGATATGACACAGGTCAATTAGAAACTTTTTAAACCGAAGTTGGAGCACCTTACTGTCCAATCGTTTGGAAGGTAGTTGTGCGGATTCCGGACGCGTTAAAATAATTTCGGCGAAGTTAGCAAGACGGAACATATTATTAAATAGTCAACGAAGGAGAACCTATTTTGAACAAGAACTTGGAGGCAAAGCAGGAAGCAGCGCTCCGAAAAATCCTGTCAGAGGTACCAGAAACCTCGACGTATGCACCGGTAACAGATTCCTTGAATAGGGCAACTGAGTTAGGAGAGGATAAACTCGCAGCGGTACTCAACGGTTTCAGTTCAATGCCCCAATCGACAACCGTTTTTGCGAATCCGGTGCTCCATAAAACTGCAGTTGATTGTGACGGTACGCAGATAACCTTGAATATCCGCAGCTTTGCGATCCGCGGTATTGTGTCCGAAAGTGAAATCGTTGCAGGTAAACTCAGCCCCGCCGCTGTTATTTTCGCAGGACTCTTCGGTCGGCGACCTGGCACTGATGACAGTGGACTTGATGAAGCAGCGGTACTGTCAGACTTAATAGATACGAAATTTTATGAATTCATTACCACTCGCAGGGCGAGCCTCACCGGTGAACAACGCCTCGTTAATCAGGTCGCAGAATTCGCAAAAGCCTTCCCGGAAGCCGGTCCCGAGGCTGCCATTCAACATTTTTCAACACTCCGTAAACTCGGTATTCCAGATCAGAAAGGCATTAACACCACACGGGATCCCGATTCACTTCTGCTTGAATTGATTGAAACACACATGGAGAATGTCGCTGTCGGGACAGTTTCTGCGTATATGCGGCATCAACTCCGAGAGAATCCAGCACTCCACCCCCAAGTTCTCGCAATGCGCGCGACCGATCTCATCACTGAATCGCAAAAGAGTGGAAAGACCGCCTTCCAAACCTGCTACAGCCTCCTCTTAGGGCGAGAAGCGAGCAGCGTTGAAGCCAATATTTTGGAGCGGATGGGGGTCATACAGACACACCACGGATCCGCTGGCTCCAACGTCGTCGCACGCTATCTCGCTACTTTGCATACGGGCGCAGTTTCTGACTTTTTTGTCGCCGCACAGATGGCTTTGGATGGGGATCGACATTTCGGCGCAATTCACGACATGACGGCGTTTATCAATCAAATCGAAACGCTCGATGCCGATGCCCTTGAAGCAGCGATCTATGAACGGATGCAATCCGCACTCCCGACCTTCGGACATCCAGAAATTGCCGCCGCCGGACGTGCCGATGAAATCCAGCAAGACCCGCGACCCGCTATCTATTTCAACCCATTCCTTGAAGCTGTCGATAATGGTGAGATTCAACTCAACGACAAGCAGAAAAAGCGATTGGCTATCGTCCAACGTATTTATCAACTCGCGTTCATTGAAGGTTTGGTCCGTCCCGGACGTGAAAACGAGCCACCGCTCCGTTTAACGCCAAATACCGATTTCGGTGGATGGGCAGTCCAAGAGGGATTGGACATCTATGAAAACGATAGAACGCTATTGACATACATCTTCCGAGGTTTTGGTTGGATGATGGATGCCCGCGAACAACTCCCACTGAAGATTATTCGACCGGTTATCCCACCACATCCCGATGTCATTCCGACACCCACCGATGATATGACAATTGCGAACGAAGTCGTGGCATTACACAACCGAATGGCAAGCACAAACGCCTTTTAGCGAGGAATCATTAGTGATTGAATTAGATCAATTAACAGTGCCAACTGAGGGTGAGAGAATAGAATTCACCGACGGACAACTCGTCGTACCCAACGAACCGATTATCCCTGTTATTGAAGGCGATGGCATCGGACGAGACATCATGAAAGCGACACGGAACGTCGTTGATACAGCCGTCGAGACGGCGTACAACGGTGACAAGCGGATCGTTTGGTTTGATGTCTATGCTGGCGAAAACGCCATGGCGAAATACAACGAATGGCTACCACAGGATACTTTTGACGCTATCGAATACTTCCGCGTTGCTTTAAAAGGACCCCTGACGACACCTGTCGGCGGTGGTTTTCGGAGTTTAAACGTGACCTTGCGTCAAGTGCTTGAACTCTACGCATGTGTCCGTCCTGTCCGCTACTTCCAAGGTGTTCCTGCCCCTGTCACGCACCCTGAAAAGATGGATGTCGTTATCTTCCGGGAGAATACTGAGGATGTCTACGCCGGTATTGAATGGGAGCAAGGTACGCCGGAAGTCAAAAAGGTGATTGAACTGCTCCGCTCTGAAATGGGTGTGGAGATCCGTGAAGATTCCGGTGTCGGTATAAAACCGATCAGTATTTTCGGCACAAAACGCTTAGCGCGCATGGCGATCCAATACGCTATTGACCACGGTAGACGCAGTGTCACTTTTGTTCATAAGGGCAATATCATGAAGTTTACCGAAGGGGCGTTCTGTGCATGGGGCTATGAACTCGCCAAAGAGGAGTTCGCTGAGCAGACGATCACCGAAGACGCACTCTACGACGATTACGACGGTAAGTGTCCTGAAGGCAAGATTGTTGTCAATGACCGAATCGCCGACAGCATGTTGCAGCAGATTTTAACGCGAACCGATGAGTATGATGTGATTGTCACACCGAACTTGAACGGGGACTATCTCTCTGATGCCGCGGCAGCACAGGTCGGCGGTATCGGCATGGCACCCGGTGGTAATCTCAGTGACGAAGTCGCACTCTTTGAAGCGACGCACGGCACCGCACCGAAATACACTGACCAAGATGTCGTCAATCCGGGTTCACTGATCCTCTCTGCTGTGATGATGCTGGAGCATATCGGTTGGCAGGCAGCCGCTGACCTGATCATCACTGGACTTGAGAAAACCATCCTCCAAAAACGGGTCACCTATGATCTGGAGCGTCTCATGGAAGGCGCGACAAAGGTCCGCACCTCCGAATTCGGCGCAGCGATTATCGAAAACTTTTAGCAAAATACCTTCACCGCACATAACAGGGGGATGGCACATGTCCTTAAAAACGAAGCTTATCCTTGGCGCGGGTGTGTTAGCTGCCATCGGCATAGGCCTTGAATTACATCGCCTTCACAGACGCATTCTGGAAGAGTTGGTCGAAATCCGTAAGCAAGGCGAACGATAATTGATGCCGTTTCTAACCATGTCAAAGGAAAGAATCGCTATGAATTCATTGATTATTGAAATATCTGAAAAAGTTCGCAGAGCGGTTTGTGAACTGGACAAATCGATTGATTTACCGGAGTGTTCGGATAAAATCGCAGAAATTGATGAAACGATTGCAGTTATAAAAGAGCTGGTAAAGCCACTTAATTCACATAATTCGGGGAAACTGTTAGAATTATTTCCACAAGTTATTGATTGTTTAGCGGAAGCTAAATCTGCGTTAGGATCCAAAGAAACTAGTGTTCTGTCAACGTTATCTTGATAGGTTATATTCCTCGTAGGGGCGAGGTCCCCTCGCCCGATACCGAAACATATCCCCTTCATTTTAGATGTGACAGACTACTAGTAGTCTTTCAATGTTGAACTTGAGGAAAATCGGTTCGTAGTAGTG
>VXZK01000325.1 GCA_009845545.1 Candidatus Poribacteria bacterium | reverse complement strand
CCGATAGGGTTTGTTTCTTAACAAGCCCCCTGCCTTTAGGCGGGGGTACTATGACGAGACAAATTCGTTATTTCGTTGATACAGTGGAGGTTGCCGTAATTCCAGTTATTCTTGGTGGAGGTATCCCGCTGGTTGCTGAACCGTCTTCGCGAATTGCATTGACGTTGAAGGAACACACGGTGTACAAGAAGACTGGGACCGTCGGGTTAGTATACACCGTGAACAGTCCCGCTAACCACTGAAAACTGAAAGATTTTTCGCAGAAAAATCGTACTGACAACTAAAAATCTAATCTATCTCCCATTCGTTTAAACCGATGGGTACAGGATCCGGACGTTCCGTTGTACTTTCAATGACAACGTGTTCGCCGGTTTCGGAAGATTTATCGAAGGCGCACATCACCTCAAGCACGTGATATGCCAACGCGCCGTTGGCTCGATGCGCCCGTCCCGATTGGATTGCCGACACCATATCAATGACGCCAATCATCCGGGCGTTTTTTGGAAAACGGATTTCCTCTTCTTCCCAATTGCCACCTGCTGGACACACATTTACGGGACCGCCAAACCCGTTTGGATCGGGGACCGTCATTGAACCCGTCTCACCGTAGATTTCGATACACGGGAGACTGTGCCGCCACATATCGAAACTCATAATCATCGTGATAATCGCCCCGTTCTGGAATTCGATCGTACCGGTGAGGTGCGTCGTAATTTTGACGGGAATCTTCAAGCCGCGCACCGCTTGGCTCGTTGCGACGCGTTCTTCAAACGTTTTCGCTGTAATCGCTGCGACGCGCTTGACGGGACCGAGGATATTGACGAGTGCGGTTACGTAGTAAGGTCCCATATCCAGCATCGGTCCGCCGCCGATGTCATAATAGAAGGCAGGATTCGGGTGCCAACTTTCGTGTCCGTGTCCGCACATGAATGCAGTGCCAGCAATCGGTCTACCGATTTTACCGGCATCCAATGCCTGCCGAGAAGTCTGGATGCCGGCACCGAGGAAGGTATCGGGTGCCGATCCGACGCGGAGTCCTTTTTCTGCGGCAGTTTCAATGAGTTGTTTTCCGCTTTCGGTATCCACGCCGAGCGGTTTCTCGCTATAAACATGTTTGCCTGCTGCTAAGACTTGCAAGCCGACTTCGACGTGTGCCCTCGGAATCGTGAGGTTCACGACGAGTTCTATCTCTGGGTCTGCAAGCAATTCATCGACCGTGCATGCGTGGGAGTTGTATCTTTTCGCTTGTGCTTGTGCCGCTTCCATTCGGAGGTCAGCACAGGCTTTGATTTCTAAAATGTCGGTTCTTCGTGCGCCTTCAAAATAGGCGCCACTGATCGTTCCACAACCGATAATTCCGATTTTCATATTTGATTTGCCTTTCACGCGTTTTATCAATTCCAAATTGACGAGTTAAATCTGTGTTTATTGTATCAGGTGTCTCGGATATTGGCAAGATTTTATAGCCCTAGCTTCGGTGAAAAAAGAGTTGGCAATTGTCTATAAGTGTAGTATAATCTGATATTAAAACCGTCTTGGGCACGACATAAAACCGCCCGGAGGTATTCAGCATCAAACAGCAAAAGCGTCAGCGCCCCAGGCGTAATTTTACGATCAGAAAAGGTGGATACATCACCAAATCCCAACTCGGAAAACGTGGCACGATTCTCTCTGAATCCCAACTCCATGATTTTGAAGTGAAAAGAAAATTAGGGACAACGGTAGGGAATGTTACTGTGATTACAATGGAGGATTTAAACGCGGTTCGGCTCTTTCGGTACAAGGATATTGAGAACGCAGAAAAAGAATTGATGCTTGCGAATTTCCACGATGTCTCAATGCGAAAAAGATTTTGTGAGATTTGGAATATAGAGATGGAAGTCCATCCCGACACCCACTTCTCGCACGAAGAATTGTTGCAGCGTGGACATTGGACACCCGAACGCGTAGAGAGATTCTTGTCGTTTGAGTCTTTCTCTATGACCTTTTTAGGAGGACGCTTAACCTATCCAATTTATCTAAAATCCGATGTTCGCAAAGTCGAACGTTCAGACGATTACAAAATATTGTGGCAGACTGAAAAACAGCAGAAAGCTGCGAAACGCAAGGCAGTGCGTGAGAAAGAAAAAATCACCCCGACGCGACTCATCTCTGAACGTGGCTGGACCAAAGGGCTCATCAACGAATTGTTAGGCGAACCAGATCTGTTTGTGGATAACCCGCATTATAAATCTGCGGCTCCGATGCGCTTGTACTTCCTGGACCGTGTTAAACATATTGAGCAGACAAGCGATGTGTTTAAAGCGCGGCGGAAGGATCGGCAAAAATCCCCCATCAAGAAGAGAAACCAGCCGAATTCTTCCAACATCTAATTGAACTTAACGTGCGTTCGATTATGAGAAAAAAACAATTGACAGGGTATAGATTTGTTGATACGATAATTGACAATTGAGAGGGACAAAATGGGTTGTCGGTGCAACGGAGCATCGACTCACCGAACCTAACATCTTAACAGCACCTTGGAATGGAGAGGATAGCATGGGAAACCGAATTGAAATCGGTAATCTCAAGATAGATGCAGATTTGTACGCGTTAGTCAGAGATGAAATTGCACCTGGCACGGATATAGAGACAGATGCCTTCTGGAAAGCGTTTGGCGACATCATTGCTGCGTTTGCACCAGAAAACAAGGCACTCTTGGAGAAACGGGATACGCTCCAGCAACAGATCGACGCGTGGCATCTGGCGCGCAAAGATGAACCCCTGGACGGTGAGGCGTATTCGGCGTTCCTTACGGAGATCGGTTATCTACTCCCTGAAGGCCGAGATTTTACCGTGATTACCGAGGACGTTGACGTAGAGATCTCGCTGATCTCAGGGCCACAACTCGTTGTCCCAACCGATAACGCCCGCTATGCACTCAATGCTGCGAACGCGCGCTGGGGAAGTCTCTACGATGCACTCTACGGCACCGATGTCATTGATGAAGCGGATGGGGCTACCCGGAGTCCTACCTATAATCCGATCCGAGGCGCGAAAGTCATCGCATACACTGAGCAATTTTTGGATGAAATGACAGCGTTTGAAACGGCGAGTTTCTCTGATATTACGCAATTTTTCCTCAAAACCGTTCAGAACGAGCAACAATTACGCGCAACACTCAGTGATGGCAGTGAGGTCGGTTTAGCGGATCCAAGCAAATTCGCTGGTTTTGCAGAGGACAACGGCGCCCTCACGACGATTTTACTTCAAAACCATGGACTGCATATTGAAATACAGATAGATAGGGAACACCCCGTCGGGAAAGTACACCCCGCCGGTGTATCTGATGTGATCCTTGAGTCCGCAATCACAACAATCCAGGACTGTGAGGACTCTGTCGCTGCGGTGGATGCCGCCGATAAAGTACGCGTCTATAGCAACTGGAACGGTATTATGAAGGGGACGTTGGAGACAACGTTTGAGAAAAATGGTCAGATGCTGACCCGCCGCCTCGCACCGGATAAGACGTTTACCGCACCTGATGGAAGCACATTGATGCTACCCGGTAGGAGCCTCCTCCTCATTCGGAATGTTGGACTCCACATGTACACCGATGCCGTCACGACAACAGACGATGAAGAGATTCCGGAAGGCATCCTTGATGCGATGGTAACCAGCTTCGCCGCGATGCATGACCTACGCGGCAACAGTTCCTGCACCAATAGTAAAACCGGGAGTATCTATATCGTCAAACCGAAGTTCCACGGCCCCGAAGAAGTCGATATGACGATTCGATTGTTTGAGTGGATAGAGTCCGCACTTGGACTCCCGACGAATACTATTAAGATCGGGATTATGGATGAGGAACGGCGGACGACTGTCAATCTCAAAGAAGCGATTCGGGTCGCGAGTGAACGACTCGTCTTTATTAACACCGGATTTTTGGATAGAACCGGTGATGAAATCCATACGAGCATGGAAGCGGGACCGATGATCCCTAAAATGGACATCCGCAACGAACCGTGGATGCTCGCTTATGAAGATTGGAACGTCGATATCGGAATTGAAACCGCGTTGCTCGGCACGGCACAGATCGGGAAAGGGATGTGGACAAAACCGGACCACATGGCAGAGATGATTGAAACGAAGGTGAATCATCCATTGTCGGGGGCAACAACAGCGTGGGTCCCGTCCCCGACAGCCGCAACGCTGCATGCGATGCACTACCACCGGGTTGACGTTGGCAATTGGATAAAAGAATTGGCGGCGAGACAGCGCGCGAGTCTATCGGCTCTGTTGACACCGCCGCTATTGAAGGACCGCGAGTTACAACCCGATGAGATTCAGCGCGAGTTGGATAACAATGCACAGGGGATCTTAGGCTACGTCGTGCGATGGGTGGACCAGGGAATCGGCTGCTCGAAGATACCGGATATTAACAACGTCGGTTTGATGGAGGATCGGGCAACGCTGCGGATTTCGAGTCAACATATCGCCAATTGGCTCCACCACGGGATTGTCACAAAGGCGCAAGTAACCGAAACTTTCCAACGGATGGCGAAGATCGTTGACGAACAGAACGCTGGGGACCCGAACTATCGGGATATGTCGCCAAATTATGAGCAGAGTGTCGCGTTTCAAGCGGCTTTAGACCTTGTGTTTAAAGGGTGTGAGGTGCCGAACGGGTATACGGAGTTTGTTTTACATCCACGCCGCCGAGAAGTGAAAGCAGGCGGTTAGTCAGATGACAGGACAGTCAACAGACGAAAGTGGGGAAGGGTGGAAGATGCCGCCTTCCCCGTTTCTTTTTTAAGTGCTTTTTTATGAATCGAGTCTATAAAATTTGATGGCGTTGTCACGGAAAAGGTTCCGCAACGCCTCGGATGAGCAGCCGGATACTGCATCTTTCAAGGTCTGCACCCAGCGCGGATAATCGCTGGCTTGTGTGGAGACGGGCCAATCGCTGCCATATATAACGCGATCAAAACCGAAACAGCTGATGACGTGTTGAATATACGGTTGTAGTTCGGCAGGTGTCCACTTCTCAAGATCCGCCTCTGTTACCAAACCTGATATTTTGCAGTGAACGTTCGGGAACCCCGCGAGGGTCTCGATCTCCTGTTTCCAAGGGTCAAAAAGTTGGTTCTTGATGTCCGGTTTGCCGATATGATCTAAGATGAATTGGACATGCGGGCACTGTTCGACAAGTCGAATCGCATTGGCGAGTTGTGGATGGAAGATACAGAGGTCGAAACTCAATCCGTAGCGGGACAGCACTTTGACACCACTGACAAAGTTGGGTTGGACACAGAAATCGACGCTTTCGGATTGGATGAGGCGACGGATACCTTTGACGAGCCGATTCTCTGCCAATTTTTCGACAAAGGGTGCCACCCGCGCACCTTCTTCGAGCGGGGCCCACGCAACAATCCCTTGAATCCGAGGCTCTACCCGTGTTGCGAGATCGGTAACCCACGCTGTCTCTTTCAAACCGTCATCAGGGTGTGTATCGCACTGCACAAAAACGATGGATTCAATTTCCAACGCACCGCACGCTGCGATATAATCTTTTAGGAGATAGGACCTGTTTAGGGCTGGTACTTCCGTAAGCCATGGATAGCGCAACTGTTTCGGGTGCCAGAGATGAACGTGTGTGTCAACAATCGGGAATTTCTCCATGGGGTTCCTCCTATTTTGTTTTGGGTTTGGAGCGTATTTTAATGCTGCTGTCTTAGATTGTCAAGGATTATTAGTACGCAGTACGATTTTTCTGCGAAAAATCTTTCAGTTAACAGTTGTCGGTTAAGAGCGTGTTGATGAATTACATTTCTGTTTCACAGAGGACTGTTAATTGCATCCTATTTCGTCTGAGCTGTGATTTATGTGATTCAATGATTTACAGGATTTGAATTTTCTCTAATTGATAATCGTCTTTTACAGAAGTCGCGATGAATGTTCGTAAAAGGATTGACATCTACAATCAGAACATGTATAATTTTAGCATTGCGATTTCCTTTGAGGAGCATTGACTTATGATATAAGTAGAGAATGGTAGCAAGATGATAATACACTGATAGATATTCCAAACACAGGAGTAGAATATGTCAAAAAAATCTCGAATTGTTATGGTGGCAGGGAGCGCGAGCCACGGCGGCGGTTCGCATGAACATCCCGCTGGGTGCGCCCTTTTCGCGGATCTATTAAACAAAAATGTTGAGGGTGTAGAAGCCGTAGTCTCTCAGGGCTGGCCCGAAGACCTCGCAACTTTTGCTGATACAGATGCAATCATTGTTTATTCGGATGGCGGTGCCGGACACCTCAGCATTCCACATTTTGAACAGATTTCTGAACTGATAGATCAAGGTGTCGGACTTGCGATGTTGCACTATGCGGTCGAAGTACCGAAAGGGGAGCCCGGAGATCGCTTCTTGGACTGGATCGGCGGCTACTTTGAAACGCACCTCTCAGTCAATCCGTATTGGACGGCAACGTTCACGGGATTCCCTGAACATCCGGTCACCCGCGGCTTAGAACCGTTCTCCCTCGAAGATGAGTGGTACTACCACATGCGGTTCCGTGAAAATATGGACGGTGTAACGCCGCTACTGAGTGCCATCGCACCCGACTCGACGCTTACAAGACCCGATGGACCGCATAGCGGTAATCCGCACGTCCGCGCATCGGTGGCGAACGGTGAACCGCAGCACTTGGCGTGGTGTGTCGAACGTCCGGATGGTGGACGTGGATTCGGGTTTACCGGTGGACATCTCCATAGCAACTGGGCAGATGACCAGATCCGTAAACTCATTCTCAACGCAATCGCATGGACAGCCAAGTTGGAAATCCCTGAAGGCGGTATCTTGACACCGACACCGACGGAAGCGGAATTGGACGCGTATCTGTAGTTACAGCTTCATTGAACCGCACCTACTGGCTCAGGAGACAGAACATGGATCAAGGGATACAGGATTATCTGTTTGACCTGCAAGGCTATCTCATTTTAGAGAATGCCATCTCGGAAGACGATCTGGATAAGATGAACGCGTGGATCGATGCACATTGGGCATACGTTGAGCATCCGTGGGAGGCAGACACCGAAGATAAAAGAATTCCACGCTGGATCGGCAATATTGAGACGCATACCTACAACATTGAGAACGGCGTGAATTTTCAGAATATTATTGAGGGTGGCGATGTTTTCGAGAAGTTGATCGACCATCCGGCGTGGATCGGGCTGGTTCGGAAATACATCCATGAAGTCAATGGGCTTTCGATTCACGAGAACTTCCTTAATGTCCGCGGTCCCGGTGGTTTCATTCATATCCACTGCGGTGGGCACGTGCCGTTGAGTTACTTGACCTTTAGACAGGAAAACACAGGCGAATGGATGGTCGGGCAGATTAATGTCCTGATGGCACTCAACGACATCGGCCCCGGAGATGGCGCGCCGGTATTGGTTCCGGGAAGTCATAAGTGTACGGAGATACACCCACGTTTGAAACAAAACGGGAAAGGGTTGGTTTATGACGGTGTGACGGGTAAACCCGCAGGGACAGCCTTCGCGACACAGGAGGTCTATCTCAAGGCAGGCGATGTCGTGATGTTCACGGATGCAATCACGCACGGATCGGCGGAGCGGACAAACGACGGGTACCGCCGGTCAATCGTCTATCGTTATTCTCCGAGATATGTCCGTGAGCGGTTCGACTATCCGCATTCAGATGAGTTGTTGGCACGTTTGACACCAGAGCAACGGTCAATTATCCAACCGACATCAATACGCCGTCCACCGCAGGTTATGTAGTAATAATTGTGTTATTATCTTAAAACGGAGGGTTTGAAAATGGAAAAAATGGACTTACAAAAACAGGCAACCGTGTTAATCAAACAACTCTCTACTGAAAAACTCAAAGAGGTTGTTGATTATCTTGCTGATCTTCAGGGTAAAGACGCAGACAACATATTACCTATATCTCATCCCCAAGAGATTCCAGAGAAGGGACTTGGAACGTTTATCCATAAGCTTTTCAAACCTTTCGGCGGGGTGGAACTTGAGATACCCCCACGGGAACCGGCGCGAGAACCGCCTCGCTTTGACGAAAACACCAATTATGATTGTTCTTGATACTTCTGTGGAGGATATTTTTTTATGAGTACAATTCAAAAAATAACAGCGGCGTTGCCGAACCTTAGTACTGATGAACTACAACACATTGAGCGGGTTATTCGTGATTTATATCGTGCGCGTCATGAAGTTATCATTTACGATGACGACTATGGGATCTGGACAGAACAAGATCAAAATTCGGTAGTGGCGGAGATTTTTGGATTGCTTGATAAAACGGAAAACTAACGGAATATGGGAAAACCGGAAAAAAACCTCTGGGGTGGGCGTTTTAGCACAAATCTCACCACAGAGACAATAGCCTTCACACACTCTATTGAAGTCGATACGCGCCTCATCGGATACGATATCTGGGGGAGTCAAGCGCACGCGATTATGCTTGCTCGGCAAGAGATCATCTCCGATGCTGATCTACGCGAGATTTTACGGTGGCTCCGAAAGGCAGAAGATGATTTTCAGAACGGCGATTTTATGCTCGATCCGAATAAAGAAGACGTTCACATGAACGTCGAATCGTATCTGATTGAGAACGCAGGACGCGAGTTCGGCGGCAAACTCCACACCGCCCGTTCTCGGAACGATCAGGTACTCGTGGATGCACACCTCTACATCCGAGATGAAATCCTCAATATCCAACGCGGTCTCTCCACACTCTGCGAAGTCTTCCTACAGATTGCAAAAGCACACGCTGACACAGTGATGCCGGGTTACACACATACACAACACGCGCAGCCGATCAGTCTCGGTTTCTGGGCGACGGCTTATGTGAGCATGTTCCTGAGAGACCAGAAACGTCTGCAATCCGCTTATGCCCTTGCCAATACGAACCCGCTCGGCGCATGTGCTTTGGCTGGCACGACCTTCCCGATTGACCGAGGACTGACAACAAAACTGCTCGGTTTCGATGCTCCACACGAACACGCCCTTGACGTTATCAGCAGCCGAGATTTTATCGCAGAGACACTTTTCGCGTTGTCGCTCGTGATGGCGAACCTCTCACGGATTAGCGAAGAAATCGTCTATTGGACGACTTATGAATTCGGGATGGCGGTGCTTGACGATGCTTACAGTTTCGGGAGTTCCATCATGCCGCAGAAAAAGAATCCAGACATTGCGGAACTCACACGGGGTCGTACCGGACGCGTCTACGGAGCATTGTTGGATTTATTGACAAATCTCAAAGGGTTGCCGATGGGCTATAATCGTGATTTCCAAGAGGATAAGCCGCCGTTATGGGAGGCGTTCGATATTGTGAAAGCGTGTCTCGGTCTGCTGCCGGAACTTCTCCAGACGACAGACTTCAGGACGGAACGGATGGCTGAGTTAGCGAATGCGAACTTCGCGACCGCAACGGAGTTGGCGAATTATCTCGTTAAGGAACATCGGATCAGTTTTCGGGAGTGTCATGAGATTGTCGGATGGCTTGTCGGTGAACTCGTGAATCGGGAAAAAACCTTTTCGGATTGGGAACTCACGCAGGAACTCTTGAAAGAAAAAAATATTGACATACCGATTTCACAGTTGAAACAGATTTTGGATGCAAAGTTGGCGATTCAGAACAACCAGAGCCTCGGCGGCACGTCTCCCGCAGAGGTTCATCGAATGATAGATAATTTTGAAGCACGACTCAATGATATTGCACTGAATATCTCTAATTGCCAGACACAGATTGAGGAGGCGCACCGAGAGACGCTCCGAATCATTGATGAAGTTTTAGGGCACCCCACTGTACCTACAGGAGGAGATGAAAATTGAGAGACAGATTAATCGTCGCATTGGATACCGACGACGGCGAAGATATTGATTGGATGTGTGCAACGCTTGCTGAGACAGTTCGTTGGTTTAAGATGGGCTTTCAGGCGTTCAGTGCGCTCGGAATGGAAGCCTTTCCATGGTTTAAACAAAACGGACATAAAACCTTTGTTGACCTGAAATTCCATGACATCCCGAACACGGTGGCGCGTGATGTCGGCATGATGACGAAACATGGTGCAAATATGATTAATATGCACGCATCCGGTGGATTTGAAATGATGCAAACCGCAAGAAACAGCGCAGATGATGCCGCATACAAAGCAAATATTCCGAGACCTATTCTGCTCGGTGTGACCCTTCTGACGAGTATTGATGAGACCGGCTTTCAACAGAATTTCGGTTCAGAACGACAACTTACAAAGCAGGTCGTCTATCTCGCGCAGCAGGCAAAGAAAGCTGGATTGGACGGTGTCGTTGCGTCGCCGTTGGAGATTGAGTCAATCCGAAAAGCGTGCGGCGATAACTTTTTGATTGTCACACCCGGTATCCGTCCGGAGTGGGCAGAGACCGGCGACCAGCGTCGGATTACTACACCCGCAGAGGCGATCCGTCGAGGCGCGGATTACATTGTCGTCGGCAGACCGATTATTGAGGCGGATGACCCCTTAGAGGCTACTGGAATGATCCTTGATGAAATGAGAGAGGCTTAAAAGTATGAACATTGTCTGTATCTGTTTAGACACCTTTCGTGCCGACATCATCGGCGAGGGCAAAAAGTATAGCCACGTACAAACGCCAAACCTCGATGCCTTGGCATCGGAGTCTGTCCGTTTCACGCGCGCATTTGGCGAAGGGCAACCGACGCTTCAGATACGTCGTGGCAACTTCACGGGGATGCGGAGTTTCCCGTGGCGATATAATTTTGATCGGCGTGGGCATTGGCACCACGCACCCGGTTGGCATAAGATTCCACCCGAACAGGATACGATTGCCGAGGTCCTATTGGAACGCGGTTATCTCACCGCGCTCATTGCTGATACCTACCACATGTTCAAACCGACGATGAATTTCTCGCGCGGGTTCGCGCATTTCGATTTCATCCGCGGACAGGAATCCGATAACTGGCACAGCGGCGATCCACGCCTGATTGAAGAACAACTCCGAAAACATGTCCGGGAACCGATCAACTGGCAACGACACGCCGGACTTGTCAACTATCTGTTATCACAACGGCATCGTCAATCGGAGGATGACTATAGCTGCGCCCGCGTTTTCCGTGCAGCAGCGGATTGGCTTGAGGATAATCACACCGTCGGTCCCTTCTTCTTATGGGTAGATAGTTTTGATCCGCATGAACCGTGGGATCCGCCGAAGTCCTACGCAGACATCTATTTTTCTGACTATTCTGGTAAAGATTTCATCAACACAGGTGCTGCGAACGAAGGCGACGGGCCTACGGAAGATGAACTCCGCCGCATTGAGGCACTCTATCTCGGTGAAGTCACATTTGTCGATAAATGGATCGGTGTCCTATTGGATAAGATAGAGCAGCTGAACATCAAAGACGATACATTGGTTGTGCTGATGTCCGACCACGGCACGCAACTCCGCGACCACGGGAGTTTCGGGAAGGGTGCGAACAAGCTGCACCCCTTCAACACGCAGCTGAACTTGATGATCCGACATCCGGAAGGACCGAACGACAAGGAAATTTTCGCATTTGTGCAGAATCACGATCTCATGCCGACACTCCTAAATCTGCTTGATATTCCGTGCGGTTGGACGGATGGTGAGGATATGTGGCAACTCGTTACCCAAGAGAAGGCATCTCTCCGGGAACGGATTATCACGGGTTGGGCTGGCTTTGCGACAGGCAATGCACGCGGACGCGTCAGCGTACGCGATGACCACTGGAACTTCTGTACTTCGGTCGGGTACAACGATGAGAAAGGCGATGAACTCTTTGATATTCGGAACGATCCAGAGGAGAAAGTAAACGTCGCGAGTGACCATCCAGCAGTTGTCGCAGAACGGCGGCGGGATGTTGAGGCGTTAATCGGTCAACCCTTGCCCGGACATTTCATCGAGGTCTGTGATCCTGGACACGCCCCGATGACGCGGTGGCTGCAGAAGAAGTTGGCAGAGATGTAACCAGACTTACTAAAACCTGGAGACCTTGCTGGTGACCTTTGCACGTAAAACGTTGGTTACCGGTGGTCGTATCCCATGCGATAATGGTGCCATCTTTACTTGCAGGAAGCAGCGTCAATTCGTCAGGTGAAAATGCGAATCTGTAAACAGCGTCTTTGTGTGCTTTTAAATCCATGATGTTTTGATATGCACCGATTGCATAATCCCACGGTTGCACCTCGCCAACCGTATAATGCCACATGTACTGCCAATGGTAGAAACAGTGAGCAACGCTTCTTCATATTCGGTTCGGCAGATTTGTCAAACGGTCGGCTTGAATCGGAGTCTTCTCTATTCTCGCCCGAAAAGCCCCCTTCTCAATCTTAACTTTGCTAAATTTTGGTCTAAATAAAGGGTGGCACTTCAGAAAATGATTTTAACTCTTAACTTTTTATGATTGTGGTATATATACATAACTGATATTTATCCAATGTATCAAGAAGTCAGTAATCATCACTGGATCGTAGGTATAGCAATATGAAAATGTGATTGTTTTGAAA
>VXZK01000259.1 GCA_009845545.1 Candidatus Poribacteria bacterium | reverse complement strand
TCATATAACTATTCGGTTCCTTTGTGTAGAGAATTTTATCAACTCTACTGAGAAGATTAAGGTAACCACCCACAAGGTATGCCAATAGTTTCTCAAACTCAGGCCAAAGAGATTCGGACTCCTTACGTAGAGCTTTGGCTTTATCATCTCGATCTTTATGTGCTAAAGTCGCAAGGTCTTTAGCAATCTCTATCCACTGTTCTGCTCGCAAGTCAAAATCAGGAACATCCAAAGCACTCATAATCGAAGCAATATGTTTCTTATGGTTGTTTAACTCGCCCCAATCCTCCTCTTCAATTGATTTTTCGATCGCATTTTTATCCTCGTCTATTGATAGGACATTTCTGAAGCCGCCAGCAATTTCTCTTGCTAGATGACCTAGGAGATAGGTACTGCACTTAAGATTAGTGGATCGCTGTATTCTTAGCCAATCCCTATAAAAAGCAGCAAGTAATGGAGAAAGAGTCTTCAGATTTTGGTTAATTTCAGATTGCTGGACAGATAATCCAAGATTAGGATAGATCTGCCTATCATTTGTCCTTGACTTAGTCAATTCGTCTTTTACTAATACTAACGAATCGTGCAGGACGGTAAATGGCACATGATCAGAAGGATTTTGTAAATCAAAATTGCTTTCTAGTATGTGTACCAAAAGGCCCTCAAATTCGGGCCACACTGCATCAAAATCCTCTTGCCTGTGAGGGGTTTCCCATATATTGCGGTTATGACGAAATTTCTCAAGGTGTTTAATCGTGCTTTTCCATATTTTCTCTATATCTTTTGACACATTTTTCTTTTTTAATCCGACTTCTCGTAACCCTTCCAGAATTTCCCGGGCCAAATGTGCTGAAAGATTGACAGCTGCCTCAAATTTCTCGGAATCTCGCATACAGAGCCAATCCGAGTAAAAGTCGGCTATTTCGGTATCAATAGTTCTCAGCAATGCTGCGTGTTTTTCGCCAAATTCGTTTTTCATAAATTTCACCTCCTCCAATTTTTATATCAATATTTTAACACATTTTCAAACCAAATATCAACCGAATTTCCTTGCCTCCGCCTCCAAATCACACCGCGATTTTTTACCACCATGAATGCTCGGCTCCGCACACAACTTCTCACGGAGCCGCCCCACCGCTGCATGTACATCTTCAGACGTAATGTCCAAAACTTCTTTCAGGAATCGCCGATCCAACGCATGACGCACTACATCTCTGTCCGCCTCATTAAAAGGCAACATCCGCTGATGCTTTATCTCATCAAAAATCTGATCGGCATTCGCCAACGCCTCGGCAGAGAGACACCGCACATCTAACGTCGGCAAGGTGTACAATGTCAGCTGCGATAGCATGCCTCGTCCTTGTTGTTGTTTATTACTGTGTACCCAATGACAGAGAAGACCCAACGTTGTATTACACCAGAGCGTCCAGGGAATTTCATAACGCGGGTTTTCAAAAGCAACGTTCTTTATTAAACTGACACCCAATGTTAGTCTTTCTGTGAAGAGGACAAGAAGGGAATTCGCATTAAATTGCAAACCGAGATTGTAATGGGCGCGGCTATTCCGGGCAAGGAGCTGCTAAGGTGCAATTGGAAATTTGGGCATCCGCAATTGTAATTACAATCACGTCGTGGTATTCAGTTGCCCAGAGATCGCGAACCTTTTGCCAATGTGGAGAAGCGAGGGCTGTCGCCGGTAGAATGAAACCCATCCTTGATTTTCCATTAGATTTGAGCATTCGATCCGCTAAATCAACGAAGTATGAGGCGAGTCCGGCTTGCCCATTGGCGACGCGAATGTCTTCTTTTCGGAGGGCACGCCGCATTGCAGCCGTATCCTCTTGACTTCGTTCACTGCCTTTGCGGCTTCTAACAGAAGCGCGGCTTTGTTGACGCTGTGCTCTAACAATGCAGCAGCCTTCTGAATTCTTGAATTCGGTGTTGCACCAAGTTGGAGAGCCATCGCGACATCGCCGATTGTGCCTTCCGCCCATCCTTTATCTGGGAATCTGTTGGTCTCCGATCCATCTTTACTCAGAAGCACATAGTGAATATCATTTGCCTGTTGGAGTTCTTGTTCTAAGTCCCTACGTTCAACGTGTAGGAAGCGAGCAGGGATGCGGAGTGCCATCGCAGTGGTAAGCGTCTCTGCAACCATATTCGGTGCAGGCGAGAGCTCCTCACCGAGGTGTTGCTCTGCTTGTGCTTCACCACGGATATTAGGGCTTATGCCATCAAGTTTTAATTCAATAGCGACGGGTTCACGACCCAGTTCAGTTACAAAGACATCGGGACATTTCTGGTTATTTTTGAAAGGGCGGGCTTGTTCAATAAGGATCCAGGTGCTCCGCATCCTATTAAGGATGTCTACGAGTTTTGTTGTGATTGTGTTTTCATGCTGTCTTGACATGTCAACTTATCTCTCGGAACCATGTATGTGGTTCTTAAAACGTACGCTGAAGTTGGGCACTAAAATGGGTTGCTCGACTGAGCAGCTTATCGCCATCAAACAAATGGACGAACCGGACTATTCCAAGAGGGCCGAGTTTCAGTGAAATCGCCTTGAGCCCAAACTCATAAATCTCAATGTCCGACATGTCGTCCACGCTTTTTGGACTCACGTTCTCTGCTGCTATTAGTTCCTGTCTCTCTCGAACGCGCTTGACGATAGTCTTGACATCCGTTGTATCATCGTTTATCCACTTCTGACGTTCAGCGGTGTAATCACCGGTGCACGGTTTACAGTGGCGCAGAAACTGGATGAGTCCGGCGTGGCCCAGTTTGTCGAAAAGAATATCAAGTGCTAATTCATAAACTTCAGCATCTGTCATATCCTGGATGTTCATTTATGCTCGCCTCCTCTAACTACATCCATAAATATCCCAACAGGACATGAAAAGTTACGCAGTCAAGTTGGGTCGCTACCGATCTAAGCATAGATAAGGCGAGGCATCATCCTCGCCTTAAAAATAGAGGAAAAACAAAACCTATCTGTTGCCAGACTGTGGTTCTATTGCTGGGTAGATTTCTATATCAGAACGCGTGATGAGGATACCGGTGTAGAAAGTGAGCCAATCCCCACAAACTTCAATAGACATAAACGCATCGTCATCACTGACGTATTCGTGGAGTTCTACATCGAATTTTTCTTCACCCTCGGCATCCGTAACCGTCAGCGTTGCGGTAACAATATCCTGTCGACTGTATTCAACAGCGATGTCCTCATCTTCATTATCCGGGTCTGGAAAATAGAGCGTCATGAATTCAGGTAACGGATCACCGAGTTCACATTCATCATCAACAATCCATCGCGAAATCTCGTATGCGTCCTGAGTCCCCGCAACATGATCAACACCGATCACGACCTCTTCATCCACGTCGCGAATGTGATACATATAGCGACGGAGGCTGTCGCCTTCATACTTTTTGCGTATAACAAGTTTGAAAGCGTGTGAAGTATTTCCAGTCTCCTCATACGTGATAAGGTCGGAGAGTTCAATCATGCTGTCAATCGGAATGTCAACCAACTCATGCCGTTCTGGTTTTTTCGGTTCGGTCTCTTTCCGTTTACCGAACAAGGGTCTCCCATCTTTTCTGCCAAACAGTGCCATACTACCACCTAAAAATAACCTTTGTTATACATGACCAACACGATGACACCAACAACGAGAAGACTGCCGAAGATAAGAACAAACCAAGTCGCGCCAGATGTCTTTTTCTCTACATAAACAGTCTGCTTGGTCGGTGGTGCCCGCGTTTGCGTTGTTGTTACTGCCGGTGTTTCCTCAGCAGCAGCGAGGAGTTCCTGTTTGATTGCCGCCTCATCGGGCAGCACCTCAACAGTGTAGACCTCCGCGTTATCCCCATAAAATTCATCCGGATTTTCCTCAACATAACTCGCTACATAGTCTTCGTCACGATTGGTTCCGGGATCCACGTAGTTCGCATTCGGTTCAACACCTTGGCTTTCGTAGTATTCCTTATAGTACTCGTATTCCGCCTGCTTTTCGGCACTCCAATGCGATCGGTCATAATCCCGATGGTGATAGTGCCACAAGTAACTACGCTGAATCGCATGATTATAGTAGTCGTGGAAATAGATACCGAACATCAGGTTATTAAAAGCCATAGATGCAGACATGCTATACATCGAGTACCCCATCATAGGGTAATACCCACCAAAATTGTTGACGGTAATCGTCGAACGCTGATCCCGACGGGCGCGTGCAGTTTGCCGGTTCGCTGTCCTGACTTGTCGTTTCAAAGTACGGTTTTGTGATTTGAGCTGCCGGACCTGCTTCCGATTTTGCCCGGTCGTTGCGCGTTGTTGCCCGCGGGATGCAGTCGTGCTGCGATTTGTCGCGGTCGTCGCTTTCGCACGGCTCGTCGCTGTCTGCTTCTGACGGGCTGTCGTGCTGGCACGCGTGCCAGTGCTTCTCGATGCGCTGCTTCTGCTATAGGTGCTACCCGTGCTGCGGGGCGTCCGAGTTGATGAACGCGGACTGCTATAAGAGCGACTGGTACTACTCCGGTTACGTGTGCTACTCGTGGCTCGCTTCGGCGCACTGTAGCTTCGCCGGGTTGAGCTGCGACTGAAACTCCGGCTCCGACTGAAACTCCGTCCGCCGCGGCGACTCTCCACAATATCCGGCGCAAAACTAAATAGAAAGACTACCAGAACCGCTAAAATTGAAAACTGTTTGAATTTGCGCTTCACCGTGTTACGCCTCCTTAGATTTTTTTACTGAAAAACTTGACAAAAAACATTGAACTTGTTAAAATAATTGAAAGTATCTATAAATTAGCACCGGCTTCGTTTTTGAAACCTCTATGTGCCTGTAGCTCAGCTGGATAGAGCGTCAGCCTCCGGAGCTGAAGGTCGGGCGTTCGAATCGCCCCAGGCACTTTCTTTACTTTAAATGGACAATATGCAAGGCACACGATCCCCACGTGAAACCCCATATCTACACTTTAGAGTATGTTAACATTAAAAAGGATAGTTGTCAAAGATATTTTCACCGAACAAATTGTCCAAACTTTAGTAAATCATTAGTATATTTGAAAGGGAAATATGGCACTTGACGTACGCGACACAAAATTATTGGATTTAGTTGACCCAGCGGCAGAGGTTGAGCAAATAGCAACGAACTGCCAATTCACCGAAGGACCGCTCTGGCACGCGACAGGACAGTTCCTACTTTTCAGCGATATCCCCGCTAACAAGATGCGGAAATGGGATGCCGACACCGGGATGACGATCTTCCGGGATCCCTCTGGAAAATCAAATGGATTGACCTACGATAAAGGTGGACATCTCATCGCCTGTGAGCACGCAAACCGACGCGTATCACTCACAACCGCTGATGGCGATGTTATCACAATTGCATCGCACTATCAGGGCAAACGCTTGAACAGCCCCAACGATATTGTTGTCAAATCCGATGGAAGTCTCTATTTCACAGACCCGCCTTACGGGTTAAGTGCAGCATACGGCGCTGAATCCGAAAAAGAACTCGATTTTCAAGGTGTCTACCGCTTGTCCCCCGATTATCAGACACTGACACTCCTCGTTGACGACTTTGACAGACCCAACGGCATCTGCTTCTCACCTGACGAGTCCATCCTCTATATTAACGATACCGAACGGATGCACGTCCGCGCATTTGATGTCCAACCCGATGGCACAATCACCAACGATCGTGTATTCGGTGAAGAAGAGGGCGACAACGGCAAACCCGACGGCATGAAAGTTGATGTTCAAGGGAATGTCTATCTAACCGGCCCAAACGGGATTTGGGTCTTCGCACCAGATGGAACACACCTCGGCGTTATTCTTATCCCTGAGCGCGCGGCGAACTTGGCATGGGGCGATGATGACTGGAAAACCCTGTTTATCACAGCAAGCACCTCGGTTTATCGTGTAGCATGCAAAATAGCAGGAGTCGCGGTACCGTAATGGCGATGAAAATTAATATCAAACGCATAGATAAGACGCTCCCGTTGCCGAAATATGAAACATCAGGGTCTGTCGGCTTCGATTTTATCTGCCGAGAATCAGCAGAGATCGCGCCACAATCTATCGTCCTTATCCCTGCTAACGTTGTTGTCGAAACCCCGCCCGGTTATATGCTAATGGTCTGTCTACGCAGCAGCACACCCCGCAAATTCGGGCTGATGATGCCACAAGGTGTCGGCATCGTTGATAACGACTATTGTGGCGAAGAGGATGAACTGAAAATCCAAGTCTATAATTTTACCGACGAGGTCGTGAAGGTCGAAAGAGGCAGTCGGATTGCGCAAGGGATTTTTGTCCGTGTTGGGACGGCAGAATGGAATGAGGTTGAACAGATGACCGCCGCTTCAAGAGGCGGGTTCGGCAGCACAGATCGGTAGCCTTGTGCTGCCAGCGTGTGTTCATAGGAGGGGTGCCAGCCATAAATGCTGGAAATCAATAGGTATGAAACAATACCTTGAAGGACTGCAACACGTATTAGATACAGGCGTTGACCGAGAAGGCAGAAATGGGAAAACCCGAGCCATCTTCGGCATGCAAATGCGATATAATCTCGAAGACGGATTTCCTGCCGTAACCACGAAGAAACTCGCTTTCCGGTCCGTAAAAGCGGAACTCTTAGGGTTCTTGCGCGGCTATGATCACGCTGAGCAGTTTGAAAAACTCGGAACACAGATATGGAACGCAAACGCCGATGCTTGGGGACGTGATGGCTACCTCGGACGGATATACGGCGTTCAGTGGCGAAAATGGCAAACGGAAGATGGGACGATTGATCAGTTAGCCAAAGTAATTGAACAAATCCGCACAAATCCGCATAGTCGTAAACATATTGTCACTGCCTGGAACCCGGCGGAATTGGAGGAGATGGCATTGACACCCTGCCACATGTGCTTTCAATTCTTTATAGCAGACGGCAAGGTGTCGCTCCAGATGTATCAGCCGAGTTGTGATATGTTCTTAGGTGTCCCCTTTAATATCGCCTCCTACGCGCTTCTGCTGCACATGGTGGCGCAAGTAACAGATTTAACACCTTATGAATTCGTTCACACTTTAGGGGATGCCCACATCTACCACGCACACTTTGAAGCCGTCGAAATGCAACTCAAACGGGAACCTTACCCGCTCCCGAAACTCGTTTTGAATCCGAAAATCAAGTCAATCGATGCTTTCAAGATGCAGCACATTCAGTTAGAGGACTATCAACACCACGACGCGATTCGCGCCCCTATGATTGTCTAAGAGGAGAATCAAGATGCTGAAAATAAAAGGGCTGATACTGCTCACGATAAACCTCGCAGTAGTAGGATTCATAGGGTGTGGGGATTCTACTGGCGGATACGGCATTTATAGAAGTAATGAGATCGTTACTGTTTTTATTCCTTTACCAGATACATCTGAAATTGCTGAAGTTAAAATCGACGACAAGGCACTGCATGTAGATATTGACGCAGGCGAAAAGATTGTGCCACGCGTCATCCAACTTCGAGGGCGTTTTTTTCCAGTTGTCGAACCTCACGAAACTGTTGAAATCCACGGGCAACATAGAATCAACGATCACGCTGTCATCCATTTAAGAGCGTTTGACACAAAATATAAAGTGTCAAAATCCGTAAAACTTTATATATCCAAGTTCTACGATTTCAAAATAACCAATTCCCGTGAAAGACCCGAACCTTTTGAAAATTCAGGCGCGTTCCGAGTCGGGGATAAAATCGTGGCTTACTGCCGACTCCAAGACAATATAGACTCACCACCGAGGACGTTTCAAATTGACCTCGGTGGCGTTAAAATTAAGCGCACACCCGCGACCGTAAACACGTACATGATCACCGAAGGTGAAATTGGAGAACGTCTCTTGATTATAGAAAAGTATGAAATAGACTCGGATCAGACAATTCGGGATATCCATTTTCTGCTCAAAGACCTCGGACCTGATGAAGCAGTCGAAATAGAGGAAGTAAAAAACTTAGGCGATAAGATTGCTATTGTTGAATTAGCAGTTGAACCTCGCGAGGCACAACCGTCGAAACCGCAAGTGCCTGAACGAATCTCTGACAGATGACGACTCCTTAAAAAATTAATAACAGAAACCGAATACATTGCTATAACGCAATCCATGGTGCAGCATGATAAGGAAACAATGAAACAAGAAAAGCAAAATGGACATTTCTTCAGTGAACCTGAGCAAAATGGAAATCACTTAGACATTGAAGAATTGACACTATCAGAGGAAGCAGCCTTCCTCATTCATCTGATTTTTGAGGAATTTGAGGAACTCTTGAACGACTATCCGCACCACGCCGCTTACTGTTTCGCATCAATTATCCATCTGTCGGACACTGCGGAAGACCTCTCGCGTTTTGCACGGCGGTTGGGCATGTGGTTGTGGATTGAAGTACTCTCTTTTCAAACCGAGGAGCCTTTAAGCCTCCGTAAACTTGCTGACCACTTTGAAACCGATGTCAAAACTGTTCAAAACGGGATTGATGAACTCGTAGAGACAGGCCAATTTGAAATGGAGTGGAAACATCGAAACAAGATTAAACTGGTCCCTCGTATGCTAAAAGAGACAGTCATCCGTTTTGCTGAACAGGTCGTGAGCGGGATAGAAATGGGAGAACAAGAAGAAGGAGCAAAACCTTAAAATGCTAATATCAATGATCGCCGCAATGGACAAAAATCGGCTGATCGGCAACGGACCAGACATCCCGTGGCAAATGCCCGCCGACCGACGACATTTCCGCGACATGACCATTGGTAAGCCCATCGTTATGGGACGCAAAACTTTTGAAACCCTCAAACGCCCTTTAGGCAAGCGACGCAACATTATTCTCACACGGAACACGGCTTACAAGGCACCGAAAGGGTGTATTGTCGCACACTCCGTAGAAGAAGTTATTAAAGGCTTTCAGGAAGCAGAGGAACTCATGATATGCGGCGGCGCACCTATCTACCAAGCCTTTTTACCGCACGCAGATAGGCTCTATCTTACGCAGATTCATGCTACGTTTGAAGGCGATGTCTATTTCCCAGCCTTTGATATAACAGCCTGGCAGGAAGTCAAACGCATTGACGGTGAACCCGACGAGAAAAATCCTTATCCCTACAGTTTTCTGTTTTTAGATAGAAGAAGATAGAAAGGAGAAAACCTTTGCTTAACCTTTGTATGCTCTCAGGTTCTTTTGAATACGACTCGGAAGCATCTCTGATTATTTTCCAGCAGTTTCTTGAAAAACACTATCCGATTAAAACAAATCTAATCGTCTATAGTTCGGAAGATGATGACCCCTCTTTGGCAGCGTTAGATGACGCAGATGCGCTCTTAGTTTTCACGCGGCGGCTCAATACAGATGGGGCATCACTCAGGCAATTTCAAGATTACTGTGAACAAGGAAGACCCATCGTCGGGATCAGGACAGCCAGCCACGCGTATCAAAACTATCTTGCCTTTGATAAAGATGTACTCGGCGGCGACTATCAAGGGCATTACGGGCATGGACCCATGACCCGTGTTGATATAGTTGAGGCGGAACACCCTATTCTAAAAGACATCCCAGCGTTTGATACCTACGGAAGTCTCTATAAGAACCCATCACTTGGGGACGATACATCTCTATTATTGAGCGGACACACAGATGAACATTCAGAACCCGTAGCATGGACACGCTTGCATAACGGCGGTCGCGTCTGCTATACCTCACTCGGACATCAACAGGACTTTGAAGTAGAACCCTTTTTGCGATTCCTCGCACAAAGTGTTTTGTGGGTATCTGAACAGATCTAACCAAATTTAAGGCACTCTTAGAGACATGGAAACACTGACAATTACGAACGGCGATATCTATACCCCAACGCATTACGGACACGGAAATATCGTCATTCAAGACAACACAATTTCAGAAATAACAAAAGATACACCTCAACCGTCGGGGAAGGTCATTGACGCGTCTAACTGCCTTGTCATTCCGGGGTTGATTGATGGATTAGTCCATGGCGGTGGCGGTTATGACACGATGACTGGCGAGGTTGAAGACATAGCAGCAATCGCGCGCGCACACGCACACAGTGGTGTCACTTCGTTGGTGTTAGGCATCTCCTCCGGCAGCATGGAACAAATCAACGGTGCCTTAACCGCTATTGCACGGGTCGTTGACGAGCCAGTTGCCGATGGTTCACACATCATAGGGTCTTACGTTGAAGGGAAATTCGGGAGTCTCGCCAAAAACGGCGCACAGAACGCGAAGTATATTACACCACCGAACTTTGAAGAATTTCATGCAATGTGGGCAGCTTCCGACGGCACCTTGAAAGTGATTTCTGTCGCACCGGAAAACGATGAAAATTTCCAATTTATCAAGCACCTCGCAGCCTATAAGACAGACGCATACAACGACATCGTCATCGCAATGGGACACACAAATGCTACATACCAACAAGCGATGGCAGCGATTGACGCTGGCATAACACGCGCCACACATACCTACAACGGTATGAGCGGCATGCATCACCGAACCCTCGGTGCCCTTGAAGCGGTCCTCTCCCACCCTGATATCCACGCAGAACTTATCATTGACGAACACCATGTCCACCCCTTTTGGGGGAATAGCCTGATCCAGCAGAAAGGCATTGGCACAGTCGGGTTGATTACGGACTGTACAGAACTTGCCGGGGTCCCTACTGATGAATGGCAGGCATCCGCAACATACATGCCTCAACTTGATGCCTATCGCCTCAATGACGGTGCAATCTCTGAACACGACACCGCTTTTGAAGCGGGTACCACCGAGAAGTACGTACGCAACGGCGCCATGTGGCTCGATGTCGGCAAACCGACCGAACGCCTTGCAGGCGCGAACATTACCCTTATGGATGGTGTGCGTAACGTCATCAATTGGGGAAATTCATTGGAGGATGCATTAACAATGGCGACATTAACCCCCGCGCAAAATTTAGGGGTCGCAGAGTCCCTCGGTTCAATCGCAGCCGGTAAAACAGCGGATCTCGTTATTGTTGATGAAAATTTAAGCGTTCAGACGATTATTTTACGTGGAAAACCGCTAAAACACTACAGCGGATCTCATAAATCGCTTTAGAAGTCTTTGCCATATATTCTCAATTGTAGCGGCGGAATCGCCACTGCCTACCATATTTCCCCATAAAACCCTGATAATCTCGGCTCTCTTTCAGTTGACTGTGATAACCACCCAGTTGTTCCGAATGGTACGCGATACAGAGTGCCATCAAATCCTTCGGATCGTTATACTAATACCATTTCTAAATAAACGCCTGTCATTAACAATAACAGGTTCGACAGTCACGCCATTTTTGTTGATGCTGATTCGGCTTTTCCCGCTCCTTTCGTTCATCAGGTAGCAGAGCAGGTGGGTAATGGTTTCCGCCACCGCCGAAACTATCTTTTGCGTCCCCGAGTGCGTCGCCCTCAAGCGTTTCGATGATTATATCTGCTTGTGTCAAGACAATATCGGATGGAAAAGAGAACAGGATCGTGAAAGTTCCTTTTATGATATTTTTCGGTGCAGTAATAACGCCTCTCATAAATAAACCTCAGCAAGGTAGGTACACTTTAAAGTCGTACCTACCTCGGTTGACAAATCAGCGGGTATGCGTCACCGTCTTTTAACAGCACCCCAGGTTGTCAGTGTGATTTTCCGTTTCGATGGTGCTGCGGCGGCGATAGCTTCATGCGCTTTCGCTTTCACGATGAGTAAATCTATCTTGTCCGTTACGCCATCATTATTTATGTCGGTGTCGTAGGATACGTCTTTTTGCATACCGCTTCGGACGATCAGGACATCGGACAAATCGACGTAGCCGTCGCCATTGACATCGGCATCAATTGCGGCAATTGCGATCGGCACAACCGTCGTAACAGGGATACCCATTTCCGTAGCAATCGCTTCAACAAATACCTTATCTCCAACATCTACGGCATCATACCATTCCTTCATATAGACAGACATTTTAGCGTTGGATACGGGCATCTGCCGAATTGCGTTCCAGGCTTCAGGGTGTTCTTCAAAAATCGGTAGGAACTTGTACGACAGTTGCGAAACCCGTGTGTAGCTAAACGCGCCGCTGTCGTGGTCTCTTAGCTGTGTCTCCCATTCTTTCAGCCAATCCGCCCCTGTACCATCGTACTGGACTGCAGCACGAGACGTTAAATAGTCTGCCCGGCTTTTCAAAACGTGCCGGTAACTGACCCAATTCGGATAAGGCGCGCGGTTTTGCCATGTTTCGCTCATGCGTTTAATTACCCAGAGTGTTGCAAGTTCACAGATTGATTCTTTGAACCAACTATTTGTTGGGTAATTTTTAAAATCGTCATGCTTCTGTAGAATGTGACAAAACTCGTGTCCGAACTGGTAAGAGAACTGCGCCCAGTATAAACTCGCAGCACTCAATCCGATTCTATACTCGTCGGGTTCACCATCAAAGTAACTTCTATAAAAAGCGATGGGACCATCAGCGTCGTAGACGATCGTTAGCTTACCGTTTACCTTATGTTCGTCTCTAAGTTGTTCTTGAAAGTGTAATGCGACATTCTCGCACAAGCTTTTAATATTTGAAGTCGGGGCATCTTCCCATCCCGCGCTCTGCTCAACTCTTATATTAAGTTGGGGAAAAGCGTTTGTAGACAGCAGTAACAGCAGC
>VXZK01000043.1 GCA_009845545.1 Candidatus Poribacteria bacterium | reverse complement strand
AACAACTAAAACCTTTCACCACAAACCTTCAGGAAAAAATGGGGGTAAGTGACAGCAGGTTCGTTTATTTTTTTCTTTTGTAGCGTATCCTATTAGGTTGCGCGAATGGATGCACAGACTAACAGTCTATGCTACAAGTGATATGTGCCACAAGCTAACGGTTTCATAAGCTACAAGGGCACCCTTTTGATAATCGCGCTTCAAAACTTTACACACCTATCAATCTCCGCCATGATTTGTAGCGTCTCTGCAATCGCAACTAAAATTGCACAATACTGACGTACCTCTGCATGGCTTAACGGACTTCCTTTTCTATCCCGCAGCCATTTTTCACACACCTGATACGATCCGATTTCATAATTCCACACCACCTCGGGGACATCTGTGAAATGCTGGGTTGCGTTAATCCAGACGTGTCCGCCTGCATAACGAACCTTTGAGACAACTGCATCGCCTTCACCTTCAAATCGATGGCGCGGCGGCCCCTGAACGTCTTTCAGGAGATGCCAATTGATGAGATTTTGTCCCAACGCTGCGAGTTTACGGAAGTATTCAATATCTTGGGGGAACGGGATGCGCGGGAAATCGTATTTCAGGAATTCGTAATACCGTTTACGATAGATAGGACTATGCAAAATCGCATAGATATAACCAAGAATTTCCTCCGGTGAAATACCTTCGGGTAAGTTAAACGGGGCAGTCTGTGGGAGTTGCAATGTCTCCGAGAACGCGGTAAGAAAGGCAGGTTTGAAATTGAGCAAACGTTCTGTAGCAACTTCTAACACCTCCGGATTTGGATATAGGTAGAGGGGAAACACGTATCCAGACTCACTTGCTCTGTTTGAAACGTAACATTTTTCAGTAATTTTGTTGGTAATCAAAACGTGTTGCCATGTTGGGCTTGTGACTATAGGGCAGACACAAAGAGCAAAGTTTTCCGTTAAAAGATGGGACATAATTGCATCGCGAGGAGTACAGTGAAATCCACGCGATCGCCCTGTATAGTAGGTCCAACGCGTGTCATAGGGACGGTATTGAATAGATTGGATATGTTGTTCAATATCAGGATGATTACGGATATCTGCTTGAGCAAGGTGAACCTGCCAATCTCGAGTGTCCCTTGGTAAACTATACCGCTCCCGTGCCTCATTTGCAGAGATCGAAACAAAATCGGTTACCGTTTCGCGCACCTCTTCAGCAGATGGATGAATTGTAAATCTGTCCCGAGCAGTAGCAACTCCAACCGAATTTATATCAAAGATGTTGTTTACTTCCCATCCACTTTCGTATTCGGCACTATAACCTGTTTCTTGTGGCACAAATAGGTATTTGGGTTGTGTAGGAAACAATACTTCCCACTCCGTGGATTGAACATCGGTTTCCGAAAGTGTCCTATATCTTTCTTCTCGAGATCCCCATATATCCGCGTAATGTACCGTTGCCGGTGTAGAATTGTTGCATTTTTTGACACATAACAAGATCGAAACCCCTTGTTGAATGTCAAAGACGTTTTCATTATCCTGATCTGGCGGGACAGCTTCCGTTCTTCTGCTGCTACCGTGTAAGTTGAGATGATAGATTTTGTTGAAACTATCTAACAAACTTTTCCGCATGCCGCGAAACATAGGACCGTCGAGAAAACTGTTATTCACAATATAGCCGAGAACTCCCTCACCGTTTTTACTAATACGCCACTGTGCCCATCGGATAAACTTCACGTAGTCGGCTTGAAGTCCTTTTAAGTTTCTGTCATTAAGTGGTTGTCCATCTATCTGTTTGTAGTCCTCAATGAGTCTACCAATAAAAGTTAACCTTCTTCCTACGCGACTTGGATTGGCAGAATCACGCGGATATGGCGGATTGCCGAGAATAACAAGTAGCGGTTCATCGCGTTTCACTGAGACCGCTGCGTTCGCTTCGTCAGAGATAAATTCCGCAAGAGCTAACCGCTCTGTCCGCTCCACGGGTTCCTCCAACGTATTGGTGAGATAAATGCCGAGACGTTCGGTCGCTTGCCATCCTTGCTCTTGTAGGAATAAGCCCAACTTCAAGTGGGCAATCGTATAGGGAGCGACCAAGAGTTCAAACCCGAAAAGCCGTTTGACTAACTCCGCATTGACGTACTGATTCCAATCCCCTGTGCCGTAACGCGTGATGATGTATTCGCGGATGTGGTCCAGCACTGCCAAGAGGAAACCGCCGGTCCCCGTTGCTGGATCCAGAATGAGCGTACTGTCATCAGCGAGACCATCCGGTCTGTTCAGCTCTGTCTTGAGCAAGCTATCCACGGATCGGACGATGTAGGAGATAACCTGTGGCGGGGTGTAGTAGACTCCCCGGTCAACACGCCGCTGTGGATCGTATTCCGCAAGAAATGTCTCGTAGAAATGGATGACAGGATCCTCAAGATGCGTTTGGAAGCTAAATGCGGTGCGGAGCGTCTCTTTTGAGACGTTTTGGAGCAGAATTTCGATATCGTCCAAAATATAGGTGACATTTTTCTCAAGTGTCGGGGAATCTACATGATGGAAGAGTTGGATAAGAAACGGGTTTGATTTTGGGAGTGTTGCGGCGGCGGTGTGTCGTGAGAAATTTGTGCCGTTCGGCAGAATACAGCGTGCGGCGAAGAGCCCATAAGCAAGCGTTTGGGCGTACATATCCGCGAAATCGTCCGGTGTCAGTGTTGCAAGGAGGTGCTCCTTAAACGCCGAAAACATACTATAAATCTGACTGTTTTCGTCCGTGAGTGTCGTTTCAATCTGGATTTGAAGTTCGCGTGTGCGGCGTGCAAGGTGTTTCGCGAGTGCCTCTGATGTCCCGATTTGCACGCGACCAGCACTGAGAAACCGCTCCAACAGTCTTTCTAAATTTTCACTGCTATCTTCAACATTTGCTGTTGAGCGGAGCTGCCCGTCGGTATACAACCGAAATTCAACGAAGTTGGTAAGAATGAAGTTGTCAAGGTTTTCAATAAATCGTGTATTCTGGGTAGCAGCGTGCCCTGTCAGATTGTTCAGGTCCCTGCCGTACGCCTCTGTTTCAATATAACCGAGGGGCAGTAATTCGTCGCGCGCTATGAAGTCCGGTCTCCCAATTTGGTCGATTCTTCTCGGTTCCTGTGTAAATGTTATCGTGCCTCTGCTGAAATAGTTACGGGTGATCTCCTCAAGAAACGTTTGGAGATGCGGGAAAAGGGACAGTTCAGGCGTTGCATCGGGATTCGCTTGGGTGCGATGGAGATCTTGTAGATATTGCTCACAGCGGGTTTGAAAGTTCATATTTTGACGAATGGGTTATCGTGACTTTGCCAGTTTTTTGTTTCTTCTTGTAGTTGTTCAATCAGAGCTAAAGCCTTGGCAAGTTCCGTTATATTGTAACGCAAGTTGCCACCTTTTTATCTACATAGCACTCCTACGGAGTGCAAGAGGTTAGATACGTTATTTCTATAGACATACCACCCCTACGGGGTGAGGAAAGGGTTGAAAACCGCTTTGAACCTTCAAAGTTTGTTAGTAGCAACTTGGGTTATATTATATATGCTGGGAAATGGGAAGTCAACTTAAAAAACCGAAAAACGCAGAGACATTCAGTTTTAAGAAATTATAGAGTTTCTCGTCCTTTTTTTAGGATCCGGTTCGGTTAGGAATGCAGGTCGCATTTGGGCGTGTACGCCGCAAAACCGAACCTACCGGATCTGGGGTCCAAAATTGGACTAAAAAAACCGAGAATTGAATGGCTCTGCCACGCCGACACCGTTAATTTTCCGTAGAGGTACTGATTTTCAGATCTGTAAACGGTTTTCCGTCTGGATCGGTAATTCGCAGATAGAATTCCCACTTGACTTCCTCATTGCAGACCTTGACGAGGATGCTATTCCCGCCGGGCTTGAGCGTCACAGGAATCGTATAACGGTCAATTCTGACACTATGGGCACCGGTATTTGTGAACACCTCTTCGCCGTTTAGAAAGACTGTCCCTTGGTCGTCGCTATCAAAACGGATTTGCGCTTCACGTTCATCAGGTGAAGTAACAGTTACGAAAGCATAAGCGACACGCCAATTGACATCCTGTCCGAGATCAATATAACCGTTTAGGGTTTCATCGGTGCTTCTTTGCCAACTTATCTGCCCGTCTACGCCATCGTATTTTGTGGTTGTGTCAATCTGTGTTGCATCTTCTGCGATGTATGCCGTGTCGTAACCGATGCCTTTGGTATTGTCAAAGGGACCGAGGATTAACCACTTATCTTCAGTGATAACACCTGTTTTTTGAACATAGGTTTTCGCCTTCTCTGGCATAGCATTTTCATGGCAGAACTCCGCCAATTTAAGATTGATATCCAACTGATCCGTCAGATTGTTCTGCGCGGTATTCACCAAGGTATCCAACATCTCAACGTAACGTGCTTTGTCGGTAGCGTTCTTACCGGCGCGACCAATCCACGAGGCTAACCAGCGTACAAACGCCTCCTGTTCCATGGTGTTTAGGCGTTGTTTGAGCTGCGCTAATGCCTCTTCATACTTGTCGTTCGCGACATACGCCTGCGCCAAGGTTTCGGTGTAACTTGCCCCGGACCCCATTTGCGATGCGCGTTCGGCGTATGCCAGCCCCTTTTCCGGCATGATGCCTTTGTCAAGAATCTGCCTTGCCAGATTGCGATAGCCAGCAGGGCTTTGTCGCCTGTTTGCGTTTTTCTGTTGGATCGTTAGCCACTCGGTGTACGCTGCATCTGCTTTTTCAGCATCGCCTGCTGCCTTGTAGGCATCGCCTAACAATTCAAGTAAAGAAACACTTGTCCCCATTTTCGGTCTTAATTCCTCAAGGACAGCAACTCCTTTATCTTTCTGATCTTTGTCGGCGTAAAGTTTCCAGAGGCTCTGGATTGCGGCATCATGTTCGCTCTCTTCAAGGGAAGCCTCTAATGCCTGACGATACACTGTCTCCGCTTCTGACAACCGATCCGCTTTTTCATGCGTTTGTGCCAACAGGTTGTACAGTTCATAAGAGGTCGGCTCAAGTTGAATCGCCTTTTGATATGCTGCAGCTGCCTGCGTCAACTGTTCTGCGTCTGCCACCTGCCGCTGCTTTTGATAAAGATCGCCAATCTTTTTCTGCCATTGTGCATCATCGGGTTGAAGTTCACTGATTTTTTGATATTGCGCGATGGCTTCGTCAACGTTATCGCTTAATTCGTAGCTTTCAGCCAGCGCGAAACGTGCATCAAGATCATCAGGGTTGTCCTTGATCTTCTGTAACTGCTCGGGAATCTGCTTTTCATAGAGTTTCCCTTCAGTGTAAGCTTGACGTATACCCTTCTCTGCCATCTCTCGCATCTGGTCAAATCTGGCGAGGTTCGCCATCTGTTTATATGCGTCAGCGGCTTCTTGGTAGCGTTTCGCGCCAAGGTAACTCTTCCCGAGGATTTCGTATACATACTCGTTCAGCGAAGGGATCCCACCTCCCATCCGTGAACTTGCAGCCTGCGTGTCTTCAGCGAGCTTGACTGCCGAGTCGTACAGTTCGCCCTCAACACAAATAGAGGCGAGGGTCAGAAGTAAAAAGATATCGAATTGTGCGCGGGGATTGGTTGAAATTGCGACCTCAGCCTGACTGAGCATCTCTTTTGCGAGATCGGGTTGGTTGCTTTTTTGCAGTGCGGCAGCAGCATAGAAAAAACTCTTGAGGTTACTGGGTTGTGCTTTGCAGAGTGCCTGATATGTTTCAGCTGCCTTCTCATGATCGCGTGCATTCCGATAAATTTCAGCCACCATTTCAAGAACAACTGGGTTCTGCGCGTCCGTTTCGAGTTTGTTCTTAAAAATGATTTCCAACGCCTCAAGTTTACCCTGATTTTTATAGGCATTAATCAAGGTTTCGCGCGCCTCATCTCCCCCGGACATAATTTTGAGGCCGGATGAACCTGAACTGATTGATACACCCCCCATAGGGCTGGCTTGAGACTGGTTTTCATAAAGTTCTATTGCCAAATCGTTATCGCCAACTTGGACGTATAGTTTCAGTAACTCGTTGGTAATGTTCCCGCGTTCATAACTCTGCGTGGTCATATCCAACGCTTTCTTATACGCATCAATTGCTTTCTGAGATTCACCGGCGTTCCGGTAGTCTTGTGCGCGGTTTCGCTGCATCTCAAGTGTTATCGTGCCAGCCTCTTCCGCCTGTTTTAGCATATCTTCTAATTTGCCCTGACGCTTATAGACGGTCATGAGCTGCCGTTCAATACTCCGACGCTCCCACTCTTGTCCTGTGTATTGGATGGCATCCTTGAATGCTTTTTCAGCGGCATCCAGATCATCCTTCCGAAGGTACAGTTGTGCCAATTGACGATGGACTCGTCCATCACCGGGATTGCGTTCAACGGCTTTTTGATATGCTTCAATAGCATCGTCGATGCGGTCTTCGGCAGCATAAAGTTTCGCGAGGCGCGCATAGTGCACACCGTTCTCTGTATCCGCCTCGATATATTGCTGTGCGAGTTCAAGTGCTTCCGGGGTTTTGTCAGCAGCTTGGTAGGCATCAACGAGTCCATCTTGATACTTTGTGTTTTCAGGATCTTCGCCGAGTAAAGCTTTCCAAGTATCTACTGCCCTATCGTGTTTATTTTGCCGCGAATAGAGATTTGCGAGTTGTGCGCGCGATTCAAGGTCCTCTGGCATCACCTCTGCAAGCTTCTCGTAAATTTTCACAGCCTTTTTGACCTCGTTCTGTTGGACGTACTGTTGTGCTAACGTTCTTTGCATCCCGACATCAAATTTTTCCGTTTTTTCAGGCGTATGGGTTGTCTTCGCCATCCCATCACGTCGCTGTTTGATTTGCATTAACTGTCGTTGCGCCTGTTCACGGGTCCACTGCTGCGCTGAGAAGTCATTAACGATTTCGGTAAAGAGTGCCTCAGCATCGTCCCACATTTCGTGTTGCATGTATGTGTTGGCGATTTGCTCTTTCTCATACAAACCACGCCCCTGAAGTAGACGGAACGTCCCCATCTTACGGAATGTGTCTTGCGCCTTCTCTTTCTGACCCTTTTTGGCGTAAGCCGTGCCAAGTTTTTGATAGGTTTCTGTCAGGTGCCATGTATCCTGATGATTGATTTTCGCGATTGCCGACTCAAGCAAACGCAGTTCACGATCTCTGTCATTCGCGCCTCGGTAAGCATCGGCGAGATTGTTTAACCAGTGTGTGTCCACAGGTATTGAATCATCAAGAAGTTTGTCAACAAGCACGTCTGATCCTTCAAGGTCGCCCGCTGCAATCTTTATAGAAGCCACGAGATAGATGAACAACGCGTTGTCCGGTTTTTCATCAAGTTTTGCTTGATATTCGGTTAGCAATTCCTCTATCTGATCTGATGCTTTGTAGAATTCAGTCAGTTTTGATACTATATCCACCTGTACGTGTAGGTCTGGCGATAGTGTTGTATCTTTTCCGTCGAGTTTTTCGCGCAGGAGCTGAATCGCCTTTTCACGATCACCTGCAGCGACATAAGCGGAAGCCAATGCGGTATAGGAAGAAGTGTCGTTCGGCTGTACAGCAATCATTTTCTCGTAGAGCTCAATTGCGGCTTTAGGGTTATTGTTTTCGAGGGATTGACGTGCCACGCCTTCTGCGAAAAAGTTGCTATAGCTCAGTCCGACAGATGGAACGATCATATCCTTCGCGAGCGAAACGAGTTCATCAACTTTGCCTGCGGTAAAGAAAACCTGCATGACCTGATAATAGTTGTAACTGAGCGCGTTCGGATTGTCTTTGAGGAGTATCAGGTATTGCGTTACAGCCTCCTTCGCCTTGCCGCGGCGTTCTAACATCTGTGCGTATCGCTGTCGTGTCATAGAGTCTTGGGGACGTAGGGCAAGTGCAGCGTCAAAGGCTTCGGATGCCTTTTGCACTTGATTCGTCTGTTCATAGAACGTTGCCAACCTGACTTGTGCCTGAAACGAATTCGGATCCTTCTGTGCAGCTGCGAGCAATTGGGGTTCGCGTTCTCGCAATCCTTTTGCGCGCCCAGCGGTCTGTACGGCGCGTCGCAGGTCCCAAGAGTACAATGTGCGTCCGTGTCGGTCGCGCTGGTTGACGAACTGCATTGCGCGTGCGGCGATACGTGCGGCATCCTGCCCGCGTCCTAAGTCCTCCAAATGTTGGCTTAAATCTACAAGGAAGTTCGGATCACGTTCACCGGTTGCCAAGGTCATCGCTTTTTTGGCAATAGCGATTGCGTATTGGGTGAGTCCGTTCTGCTGAAGCGTTCGCGAGAATTGATAAAGTTCCCGAGCCCCACTCGGTGAATTAAGTACCTTCGTCACCAATTCGCGTACAGCGACAGTATCGCCTGTCTGCACAGCGAGCTGCAGGGTGAGTTCATGGTACTGTTTGCGGTTTCGCGGATCCGCGTCAGCGAGTCCGGTAATTAATTTGAAAGCTGCGGCGTGCTGTCCTGCTTGGATAGAGGCAAAAATTGTGTTGAGTTTGAGGGTAAGATCCTCAGGGAATTCCTTTTGAAGCGTGGAAAGTACGGCTTGTGCCTCGTCCCGCTGCCCTGCCCACCAATAGCAATAACTGAGTGCTAAACTCGGATAGATCCGGTCCCTTCCTGTCGCACGCTCCAATTCAGCCTGCAATTTTTTGTAGAGTGCCTCCTGTTGATCGCGGGACCACAATTGGCTGAAAACCCGCTGGAGGAACTGTAAACGATTTTGATTGTAGTAAGTCGTCGGTGCTGGATAGTTTGTCTGTAGCGGTGTGTAACCGGAGTAAGAGCGATTTGCGTATGCTAAGGTTGCGACGCGCCGTGCGTTTGTCGCTTGCGGTTTGGTGCGTTCAAAGAAGGTCCAGAACAGCGCAATTCCCTCGTCAGTCTGTCCTTCACGAATATAAGCAGTGGCGAGATTTTGATAAATATCCTGATACTGCTGCCATTGCTGCGAAGCATAAGGGTTGGGGAACCCAACCCCTACACTGCTTGCTGGCAGTTGCGTATTCTGTGCTGACTGACGTTGCGGCGTTGAAAGCCCTGGTCCTGGCATCTGTGTAAGGACTTTCTCGGCAGCGTCTGTTCTTCCCATCCGTGCAAGCGCACTGACAATCGTTGCACCTGTATTGAGGTCAGACACCTCCACATCTACAAGTTCTACCACCAGTTTCTCGGTATCTTCTTTCCGTCCCTGCCGATAGAAGTTGCTTGCATATCGTGCGACATACCAGAGCCGTGCCTCAGGGACTAAAGCGGTTATTTCATCAAGATATTTTTTGAGCGTTTCATAACGGATGCCTTGCCCCATTAGTCGGGTCAAGCGCGTTCCTTGATAGACAGGATCGTTGGGTGATGCGGCAATGAGCCGTTCAAGTGTTTCATTCGTCTTGTCGGTATTTTGGGTTAAGATATAAATTTGCGCTAACGTTTCGAGGCCCTTTATGTTTTTCGGATCGGCATCAGCTTGTGCTTCAAGCTGGTTGATGAGTGCCCCCAATTTTCGTTGCTGTTGGGCGATGGTTGTTATCTGGACGAGCGCGCCTGCCTGTGCCTCATCAAAGTCCATCGGTATCCACTGGGTTTGCCGCCCCCCCTGAATCTGGAATGAGGATCGCTGAATTCGCGAGGTGAGCGTTCGGGGTAGATTAAATCTATCTGTCCTGATTCCGGGCGGTCCCGATGTCGCGCGAGGTGCGTTTGTTACTGGGTTCTGTGTTGCCTGCTGCGTCGGTTCAGGCATGTCAAGCACCCTTTGAAAAAGCGGACGTGCTCGGTCAAATTCGTTCATTTCGACGAAGGCATCACCCAGCTGATACAGTTCAATATGCGCGTTTGGACCTGTTATCTTTTCTGCTGCGCGGTCAAGAACAGAAATCGCTTCATCTAACAGCCCGTGCTGAATCAGTAAAGTTGCGAGTTTAATCTCTGCGTCAAAAGGCTGATTTTTGGTATGGAGGAGTTTGGTCCACGCCTGAATCGCCTCTTGTTCCCGCCCGACATCAAAGAGCAATTCTCCGAGCCGTTGCCTATGCATAGGGTTCGGTTGTGCCTTGACGAGTCGTTGTTGATAGGTGAGCGCGTCCTGTGTATCACCGAGATCAAGACTGATTTTGACGAGTTGCGCCAAGAGGTCTGGGTTATCGCGCTTCCGATCTAAAGCGCGCGCCAGCTGGAAACGTGCGTTAGGTAAGTCGCCCTCCATCTGATAGAGGTTCGCTAATGCAACGACGGCACCTATATCAGATGTGTTGGTTTTCGACATCTGTTTTAATTTTTCTTCCAATTCGCCGCGTCGCCCCAAGTCGTAATATAATTCGGAAAGCGGTTTGACAAAAGCGAGTTTATCACTGATGCTGCCGCTCAATTCCCAACACCGCCAGTACTGTTCAAGAGCCTGTCGGGGGTTTCCTGAAAGTTTGTAAATTTGAGCAAGTTCGGAACGGATGTTCGTAGATTCCGGTCGAAGCCGAATCGCCTGCTTGAAGCTGTCAATAGCCGTCTGGTAATTTCCCGCCTGCTTCGCGATCAGTGCGAGCATCTGATGTCCTTCAGGGTTGCGTGGGCTGTGGGCAATTGCTTGCTTCGCTGCGTCCGTAGCAGCAGCAAAATCCATGACTTCAAGATAGGAACGCGCGATGTTTGTATAGTATTCGCGTGCATTCGCGCCATCGACTTCAATGAGGTGGGTGTAGATAGCGTTGGCATCGTCACGCCGTCCCTGTAACGTGTATACTTCCGCGATCCAACGGTTAACGACAACGTCATTGGATTCGAGAGCCTTCGCCTTCATAAGTACTTCAAGCGCAAAGGTCGTATTGCCAAGTTTTAGGTACATCTTAGCGAGCTGCTTGTATTGGGTGAAGGCATCCGCAGCGGCAATGTCCGGTTTTTCAAGTGCCGTTTCCAGAGCACCGATTTTTTCAACAAGTGTTCCTTGCCTACGAAAGATCTCGATTCGCTGGTTGTCCATCTGTTCAGCGAAAAATTTGTTCGGTGCGAGTTTCGCAGCCTCAGTATATTCCACTAACGCTTCGTCATAATCTCTGTTCTCGACGAGTCGCTTCGCCAACGCCTCACGATAACGGTACACATCGGGTGCCAACTCAGCAGCTTTTCGACTTGCAGCGATAGCTTCGGTTTGACTGTTTAGTACGCGTGCTTTGCTATCAAGCAGCTTGGCGAGTCGGTCATAGTTTTCAGCGATGGCTTTGTCAGCAGCAACCATGCGATTCCATGTCTCCAAAGTTTTCGTCCGATCCCCTTCTCGGAAATAAAATTCGCCGAAATATTCAATATAATCCAGATTATCGGGTGCCAGTGAAATCGCTTTTTGATATGCGGTGACGGCATCATCCACCCATTCATGATTGGCGTAAATCTCGGCAAGAATAAGGTGTGTGCTTGCATTATCGGGGTCGCGCGCAAGCATCCGTTGATAGGTTGCTCTTGCTTTGTTTTCGTCATCCAATTGCAGGTATAGTTCGCCAAGTTCGCGGTAGATGCCAAAATCGTCGGGTTGTTGCTCGCTGAGGGATTCGTAGGCAGCCGCCGCTTCCTGAAATTTTTCAGCGTTGCGGAGTGCAGCGATTAAGTTCAAGCGGAGCGCAGTGTCCGTCGGTGCAAGTTCAAGTGCCTTTTGATAGGCAGCGATGCCTTCATCCGACTGCTGATTTTCAATATGTGCCTCAGCCAGCAGACCGATGAGTTCTGGATCGTTCGGTGTATTTTCAAGTTTTTCTTTATAGTGTGTGATTAAGCCTTCCCAGTTTCCGTCAGCGGCGTAAATGCCGATGATGCGATGCTGAAGGTCTTTGCGCAACCAGTTTCCCGGTGCCGTCAACGCCAATGCGGCTTCGTAGGTTTGAATCGCTGCCTCGTAATCGCTTTTTTCCGCGTGGATATTCCCGATTTCCCGACGACTCAAGCAGACGCGATATGGATCGTCGGTTTTAAGTGTGATAATCGCTTCATGTTGCGCGATTGCTTGTTCGTAGAGTTGTTGTTCTCGGAAGAGGTCGGCGAGTTCAATACGGGAAAAGATGTTTTCTGGATCCAGTTCAGAGATTTTTGTCCATGCCGAAATTGCCTCGTCTACGCGGTCTCGGCTGAAATAGGCGCGTCCGAGTGCCTTGTAAATCGTCATCAATTCTTCAGGCGATGCTGCCTGTGTCTCTTCTGATAATTTTGCGGCTTTCGTCAATTCGCGGATTGCGTCTTCATGCCGACGCAGGGTTGCGTACATCTGTCCCAAGGCGAAATGCGGATAATAGTTGTTTGGTGCGAGTTCAACGGCACGTTGATATGCGGCAAGCGTCTCAGCATCTTTTCCGAGACGTTTGTGGATATGTCCCAAGATCAGCTGGAGGTTTGCATCGTTGGGTTTGGCTGCTGCTGCTGCCTGATAATCGGCAACCATGGTATCTAAGCCAGCATCCTCGAGATAAAGTTGGTAGAGTCGGTCGAACGTACTCCCCTCTTTCGGGTTGCGACTGAGCATTAATTTGTAGCGTTCGACAACTTTTTCGTCTTGGGCAAGGGTGATTACAGAAAAATGGAAAGTGCAGGATAACAGATAAAGTACACACGCGACAATTAAGCATTTTTTTCTTGTGAACATAAAAATCTCCTTGAGGCAATGTTTGGCGTTGGAAAGCCTAAAATTTTTGAGGCTTTTAAATCAATTTCCAAAAATAGATAACGAATTTAAATATATGTCGGTTTACTTATAGT
>VXZK01000195.1 GCA_009845545.1 Candidatus Poribacteria bacterium | reverse complement strand
GTAGTAATTTTAATATGCCCACTGATAGTTGCATCAGTGCTAAGACGGTTTTGACTGCACAAGCAGTTGATTGTCAATAAGTATTATACCGAATCAACATCAGAATTCGCAATAAAGAAGGACAGATATCTCTATTCATCCTGAATGGCACTGATTTCGTCTTCAGAAATCTTGTGGACACTTTTCGGGTTAAAGGTCTGCGTTGTATCTACACGGAGTGCCACCTCAATTCTACCACCCGTCAGCACGAAGAACTGAATCAGAAAACCACTACCCTGCATCGACTCGACCTGATACGCTTCTTCGTCAAGGTTACCAAGCCATGTCGGTAGAGACTCTTCAAACTTCGGGTGCGAAAGAACGTTCTCCGGTAAAGCAATAATCAAGGTACCAGGCGCATCGCCGATTGCATCGCCGATGACTTTCCGCTTCTCTACCATAAACGGCACAACGCAGCTGGCGTACGCAAAATCATCGTCACCGGCACGTTCGGGCGGTACAAGTCCCCACGTCAGGTGATGGATAAACGGGTTGCCGTATCCCTGTCCGAGCATGTGTTGCAGTGCCAGTTTGTCAACAGGGTGCACAACAGCGACATAATCAAACCACCCTTCACGGTGTGCCGGACTCTCTGCGGGCAACTGTGCGGAGACGTTGATATAATCGCAACCGTCAACAGGCGACGGATAACACCGCGCATCCCACCCATTGACATAACCGAGTTGTTTCAAACCGTCTGCAACGAGATGAGGCGGGTCACAGAAGATTGCAGCGTGATCCATATTTGGATAGATGTCTACACCTGCACCGATGACGCGCTCTGCAACGTCGGTTGCCTCTCTGAAACGGAGATCGGCATTTTCAATCGTCAAATAGTCATCAAAATTTTGGGGTAGTGTAATTAAGTTTTTCATGAGAAACCTCTATCTGTGTCTTGAAGGAAGGGGGTTTGGATAAATTGATAAATCCGAGTCAGATGTTATAATTCTAACAGAAATCGGGTCAATAAACAAGCATTTTTTCATAACCTTTCAAGGCAAAAATTGTTGTAAAAAGTGCAGATATTTGGTAAGTTAATAGAGGCTTGAACACTACGTCCTATACTCAAAAACAGAGGAGCAATTCATGAGGAAAAATACGTTTAGAGAACTACTCAATGCGGATAAACCCACCGTTGGCACGCATATTCATACCACTTGGCCCTCCATCGTCGAAGCGATTGGGCACACAGGGCTGTATGACTACGTCGAATTCGTGGGCGAATACGGTCCCTTTGATCTGCATGATCTGGATAACCTGTGTCGGGCAGCAGAACTTCACAACATCTCTACGATGATTAAGGTTGACCAAGAACCACGAGGCTTCATCGCACAGCGTGCAATCGGCTCAGGTTTCCAAAGTGTGCTTTACGCGGATTGTCAGAATGTTGAAGATGTCAAGGAATGCGTTCGTACCACGCGCGCAGATACACCCCAAGATGGGGGCAGCTACGGTGTAGCAACCCGCCGATTTTCCTATATGGGTTACGGAGGCGGTCCAGAATACGTCCAAGCCCTCCGTGATGTCGTCAACGTCATTATGATTGAGAAAAAAGGGACAGTTGACAACCTTGAAGAGGTACTGTCTGTTGAAGGCGTTGATATGATTCAGTGGGGCGGTTCGGATTACTCAATGAGTATCGGGATGGTCGGTCAGCGCGGTGCCCCTGAAATCCGAGAAGCACACGACAAGGTGTTTAAGACTGCAATAAAGATGGGTGTTCCACCACGCGCCGAAATTGGAAGTGCCGACGACACGAAACGCTACCTGGATATGGGCGTTCGGCATTTCTGCATCGGCACCGATATTTCCATCCTCTACAGCTGGTGGCGTGAACAGGGTGACGGAGTCCGAAAAGCTCTTGACGGACATTAGAGTCGCCATCAGTTATCAGTTGTCAGTTATCGGAAAGTTTTAAAATCCGTAAAGTGTACTAAAGTCTGTAAAGTAGTCAACAACTTTAGTACACTTCGCAACTTTAGATATACTTGTAAACTACCTGACCGCTGATAGAAACCTCTTAACTGACAACTGATAGCTCCTAAAGCATCCCCTGCATCTTCTCTGCTACCCAATCCACAGCGACATCTATCATCACTTGCCCCTTTTCAGTTGTCGCTAACTTTGCTTGATGGTGATATTCGCGATCGGATTTCGCTTGACCTTCATTGGAGATGGTGAGTTTCGCGCTGTCGTAATCCACACCGTTCCAATCAACATTTTCTGCAAAGGCAGCGAGCGCAAACGCCGTTTCAAACTCTGCCGCGTGTCCAGGACAGACCCCAGATTCCATCTGCTCCTTGACTAACTCCGCGGTGTACGCCTCCCAATAGGAATGGAATTCTATGTTGATGCCGAGTTTCTCTCGGTAGCCATCTAACCGCTCATGCACGGGACCTGCGTTGCCCGCATGCCCGTTGACAATCAGGATGTTGTCGATCCCATGCCGACGCATGCTATCGGCGACATCATAAAGCACCTCGCCGAAAACCTCAGCACGAAGTGTGAGAGTCCCCTTATGATCCATCCAGTGTTCGGATACGCCAATCGCCAAAGGCGTTGTGACGATCACTTGTGGAAACAATTTTTCAGCCGCTAATTTGGAGACATAGACCGCGCTTTGCGTATCGTGATACATCGCCAAGTGTTCGTTGTGTTGCTCTGTGCTACCCGTAGGAATGATTGCACCTTTGAGCGTACCAGCATCAATCGCCTCACGGACATATCGCCGTTGGTTTTCCCAAAGGAACACTGATTTAATTTGAGACATTATTTTACCTCCGTTATTTCGGTAGGAGACTATACCTACCGAGTGTATTTCGGACAGCCGCAATACCATCTTCCATTGACTTCCTATCCGGTGGAAGATAGTCTTGCAAACTCTCCCAATCATACTCGTTCTGCTGCGTGTCACTGTTTTTAAAGAGGATTTTGGTGCCGTAATCTCGGATCTCATTGAGCGTCCATTCGTAGATATAAAACCCAAAAATGTCCGCGTGTAGGGCAGCACCGTTCCGCCGTTCCGCAAGATAATTTTCTAAAACCACCTCAAACCGTTCACCTGTGAAAGAGACCAAATCTTTTTCAGGGGGACCCAAGCAGACACCATCCCAATCAATGATGTGAAGCCGGTTTGCAGCATCTATAATGAGATTGCCCGGTGTCGGATCGCCATGTGTAATAACAAAAGGCGTTTGTCGTGCCGATGCCGAACGTCCGAGACTATCGTATCTCTCAAGTGTCTGTAAAATCTCTGATCTGTGCTGCGTAATCGCCTCGATTAACTGCTTCTGGTATCGATTCTGAGGCGGTATCTGCCGCGGTGCCTCAAGTACCATGTGAAGTTCTTTTCGGAGAGGCAAGTCATACGTTGCAACTGTAAGGTTATTAGAAGCGACTGCATCTGTGCATCCATGGATTGTCGCAAGTAATGCCGCTGTCTGTGCAAGTTCTGCATCCGTGAAATCTTTGCCGACTTTCCACAAATCCCAACGGCTTTTGCCTTCAATGAACGGAAACAAAGAGACGCGAAAATTTTGCCACGGAACGCTTAAGTCCCCATTCTGTGTTTCCAAAGGCGCAACAATACCGGATATATTGCACTGATGCCGTAAAAGCGCTGCGACCTGCAAGCGACCACTTGGCACAGAAGTTGAAGCTTTCGCAAAATACTTTTCACCTGTTTCAGACGCGACAACATAACCGTAACTATCTTCACCTTCCGGGAAAAAGGTTATGGACTGCAAAGGTAAACCGTAGGCAGTACTAAGGTGTTGAAGTAAGTCCGTTTTATCAAAAGTATTGTCAACCTTCATAAGCGATATGGAATAGTCTACTAAATTCAGAAACTATTATCTGAATTTCTCGAAATAAGCATCAATTTCTGATCTTAACTCAATACCTGCCATTTCAAATGCATCCAGCAGATCTACGTAACTACCTTCTCCACCCAAAAAATCCCAGAGTTCTTCTGCGATCAAAACTTCATGATTCAGATCTAACATCCCTCTTAGCGTCCACCGTTTATAAGGTTCTGGCTCATAAGGATTGTAAGGGAGGCCAATCATAGTATTTACGACAGCACTTGGCTCTCTTGCCAATTCAGCAGCGGTCCATTCCAATAGCGTCTGTTTGAATTTCTCAAAATCGCTTTTGTTGGGTTTCACAGTTTTTAGGTCAAATAAAAATAGTTCGCCTTCATGGCTTTCCAACCAGATATCTACCTTAGTCAGTCTGACTTGATTTAAAATTCCTTCTTGGCAAACTTCCCTAATTTCTTCTATTTCGGTAGATTTATTGGGTTCTCTGTTAGCCACCGTTAATTCATTCACTATTGTCTGAATTTGCTGATGTGCTTCGGAGCTGATTTTACTAAAAGGTTTAACCTGGGTTTCTGTAACCTTAAACCTTTCACGTGCTAAAGCAATAGCCACTGGTTCGTAGATTGAGATGCCAAACGTCGTATTCAAAGACTGGATAAAAGAAAATAAAGCCATCCGATCTTTACCAAGTAAGCGGTAGTGAAAAGGCATATTGGCCGTTTCAGGCTTGTTATAGGACCGAAACTTAGCACGCATACAATCCTTGATTTTCTCTTTAATCATCGTTTGCCGTTGTAAAGACATTTGTCAGTTCCTCTTTTCTTTAAAGTGGAATATTGTCTCGGAATATGCCGATTCCCGATTCTTCTCGGTTCGGTTTAGCACAGGACGCTTGTGTTGGTTGACGATGTGCATACCCGCCATTTCAGCAATAGTTGGATACATATTGAATTTATCGTTCGCAACAACAAAAATATCGTAATCATCTGCCAAAAACCTTTTACAGTTTTTGAATACCTCCGCTACTCCGTGGATGTACGATTCCCTTGCTTCCCGCCCTTTTCCCCTGAATAAGGGCCCAATTTCTAATTCATCCAGTCTTTTGAAGCCGAAGAGATCATAGGCATAGGCATGCTGCTCATGGTAGTTGATGAGCCCGACATACGGTGGACTCGTGAAAATACCTTTAATCCGCTGCTTTTGGACTAACTCTGCGAACTGAAGGTTTGCATGCTTCAGCATCGCGAAGATGTTAATAGTCCGAGAATCGCCGGTTATGCAGTGTTGAAAGGTGTCCGTTTTTAACTTGCGAAATTCGCCCCATCGTTGGATGCTATCCTTGCAATACCGCTCCCACCAACTCAGGATTGAAAAGAGTGGCTTACAGACTTTTCCGTGTTTTCGGCAATAATAGGTTGTTGTTACAGGCTTTCGCAATGTGCCTAAATCCGCGTGTGTTGTGGCTCTGCACGAACGGATCGTCCGACTTAAGATAAGCATCAAGGCTTTTTGGGTTGATGTATCTTCTACTTTAAGAATTTCGTTGTGGACAAAATCAATCTCTGCCCTAATCCCCGGAAGATACCAACGTTTCATAAAGCGAGCGGAGTCAGCTGGCATCTGCGTGTCAATTTGATACTCAGCAACAAGTTTATGATATATTTCTAAAAAAGCAGCCTCCTTTTCAGCACCATATCGCTTCTGGTCAATTTCACCCGATCTGACTTGGCGTTTGAAAGATACTGGAAAATATTGATTATTGAAAGCCGTAAGCAATGCTGCGAGTTTAGCATCAAATTCAAGTATCTTAGATGTAGCAACGAGATTTTTGAGAGCAACCGTGATTCTCTGACTTTCCTTATACAAATGGGTCAAATTATAGGGCGCCACTTTGGCATTGCCAATAAAAGCGTTAAACGCCGAAACGTCAATGCCAACTGCGTGCATACCGAGTTCACTTGCTTGGACTAAAGTAGTCCCGCTCCCACAAAACGGATCGAGCACAATATCACCCTGTTGAAAATAGACACTTTGCTTAAAATTGTCGGTTTGTGCATCCAAAAAATATTCAACTAATTGCGGAATAAATTTACCTTTATACGGATGTAGCCGGTGAACGTGTTTTGTTGTTTCTGCCTCTTTGACTTTTTCAAAGGACAATGTCCAATTCAAATCATCTCCGAGTGCGTCTTTCCATCGTGTCTCTCGACGATTTAGATTGTAATAATTCTCAAGACTTTGCAGCGGAATCAGCGTCGACCCGTTATCAACAACGGATTCAATCCGCCCATACTGGATCAAATAGGTGATATTTGCAGGTGTAACGTTTTTGTTGAGGTGTTCTGAAGCCCATTGGCTTGCTTGTTTGAGCGTCAAGAGCATTTTTCTATATCTATCCTCCCATCCGGTGTTCGTCTATAAAAAAGCAATTCTACGTTTATGCAATAGAAAAGGTTTGTTTACTGTGGCAGCTCCGCTTAATCTGCTGAAGCCGACTCCACTTTCTGAAGCACCACTTTGCTCTCGCTTTTCAACTTCAAGGTTTCAGAGATGTTGCCCATGTTAATCGCAAGCTTGAATTGTTTGGTAGAGGTCGAAAACCTGCCCAAATAGTCTCCAACAGGCACATCTCCGTAGTTTTCAACGAATTTTATCTGAATTTTCTGTCCTGTTGCAAACGTTGCTTCAAGCGCGTCCCCGAGTTTCCAACCGCGTTCGGTAAACGGCGCGATTTCAAGGTCCGTTACAGCATTGCCATGGTCGTCAATTTCAACAATTGTCCCAGTGAGCGATGCCGTTTGAGGAGTTTCCGGTGTCCCTATCTTTTGACTGCACCCAATAAAAAGTAGTGTTGTCACCAAAACAGGTATGAGTGCCGACCTCCATCGGTACGAAAAAGATTGATAGCGAAATTTCACTGTGATATATACCTCCATGATTCTTTTAGAAACTGCCTTAAGTATAGTGGAAAGGTAGACAAATGTCAAGCGAAAGGAGTTGAATAATTTCTGTTTGACATGTAGTCAGGTTTATGATACTCTCTTTTTGGGACAGTTTTTTGACGTGTAATAGAAAATCAATATGGGGTGCGGTCAGAAGATCGCCACTTAGCAAAATTCCCTCAATTTAAAAACCGAGATATTGGAGATAAATATGAAAAAAAAACTGAATTTTTATAGCAAGTTTTCAAATTTTGTCAGTTCCCTCAAAATTATGCTGCTGTTGTTTGGCATTCTATTCAGCCTTTCGGGTTGCGAAAGAATATCAGCCCCGATGCTACCTGATCATGGTACATCAGAAGCGGAACCACTGACAGTGATGACTTACAACGTTTACGTTGGGAGTAGTGCAGAGCCACTTTTGGCTGTGGAGAATCTCTTACAGGTCCCACAAGAGGTCGCTAATATGTACAACAACGTGATTGCATCCGATTTTCCGGGACGCGCTGCGGCAATTGCCAAATCCATAAAAACATATCAACCACATCTCATCGGATTACAGGAGATTTCCCTAATTCGCCGACAAAGCCCAGGCGATCGGATTACGGGTGGACTTGTTGAAGCGGAAGAAGTCGTCTTAGATTACCTCCAAATTCTGATGGACGCGCTTCAAGCGGAGGGCTTAAGTTATCAAGTCGCTGCCCAAGTTGAAAACATAGATGTTGAAATGCCCATGTTTACGGATACCGGTATTGTTGATGTCCGCTTAACCGACTATGATGTAATTTTATCGCGTAGCGATGTTCCTATATCACGTCCTACGAGCGCAAACTTCACAAATATCCTCTCAATTGAAACGCTTGGGCTTGAAATCCAAAGGGGCTATACTGCGGTAGATGCCACTATTGATGGTGTCACCTACCGCTTCGTCAATACACACTTAGAAGCATTCGCGGAGGAAAATCGGGTCGCACAAACACAAGAACTCGTGGACATTCTCAGCAATGAGACCTTACCGATTGTTCTGTTGGGCGATTTCAATACAAGAGCTACCAACGGCACTGCCTATCAGATTTTACTCTCGGCGGGGTATGTTGACGTGTGGCAGATGGACTCCGAAGGTACTGGTAAAACTTGTTGCCAAGACGATGACATCTTGAATGAGGTGAGTGACCTCACTGGACGGATTGACCAGATTTTCGTCCGGAATCTGGAACTTCCCAATTCTGTCGTGACCCATACCGTTGGCGATAAACCAGCAGATCGATTAGCCTCTGGGTTGTGGCCCTCCGACCATGCAGGGGTCGTCGCACATTTTGCATATCCAAGTCCAGAACTCTAAGTCTGACAGCCAAGAACGCTTTAAAAAGTAAAAGGGTGTAGGTTTTGTTCATTATCAAACCCGCACCCTTTTCGCTTAAGTAAACGATCTACTCAGATTCATTACCCCCCGGCGTCGCCTCAATTATGTCAAGCTGCGGCATCCCATTAAGAATTTGGCGCACCGCGACACTTTTGACTGGATTGCGGTTCGCATCGAAACGAGAGATAGTCGTCGCGCCTTCGTAATTTGTGATGTTAGCGATTGCATCTCGAATCGCAGCCGGATCATCGGTTGATCCCACTGTCTCGATCGCCATTTTCAAGATTCTCATAGCATCATAACCTGCTGCTGCAATGCCGTCAACGGCGCCGTATTTCGCCATATAAGCAGCATTAAAATCTACAGCATCCGGATCCAAGTTGGTACAATAGTAACCATCAACAGGTTCATTATCCGCCAAAGTCGTAGACATCAGCGGATCGTCCCAACCATCGCTACCGATAAAGGTAGATTCAATTCCCATATCCCGTGCTTGTTTCATTATATGTGGGTTCGCTGGTGGAAAACTGGCGAGTAGAAGGACATCAGGGGCTGCATCTTTAACCGCAGTCAGTTGTTCAGTAAACATCATCGCCCCACTCTCATAGGTTTGTTCGACAACCACGCTCCCGCCAAGTTTTTCAAAACTTGCCTTAAATGATTGCACAAAACCCTCAGAATACACATCCATATTTTGCCAAATCATTGCGGCGGTTTTCTTATCAAGTTGGTCTACAACGACTTTTGCCAAAAGTTCCGCCTGTAACACATTAGAACCTGCAATGAGAAACATAAAATTGTTAGGGTCGGTTTCTGCTGCCGTCACCTCTGCCCTTGTTGCGCCGAGGAGTACCGGGATATTGATAACAGGTCCAACTTTCACAGCATGGCTCGAAAACAGGGGACCCAATATCGCAACAACACCTTCCGATTCAGCCAATGCTGTGGCATCCTGAGCGACGGTGGCTGTGACTTCCTCTTTATAGACGAATTCCACCTGCATACTGAGGACACCACCGGCTGCATTGATTTCAGTTCGAGCAAGTTCAGCCCCTTTGCCAAAACTGGTATAATTGGGTTGTGGGTGAATTAGACCCACTTTAAGTGTGGGCATAGTCGTGTCATCAGAGGGAGTGACCATTTCATCAGTCATCACCAGGTCACGCACCCGATCACACCCAGATAATAACACGACTGAGAGTGCAAGGCATACGCATAGCATTAACCTAAAAATTTTCGCGTTCATAAAATTCTCCTTTAATGGATTATAGTGACATCGAAAAATAATAAGACCGGCCTTAATAAACGGGCGAGGGACTTCAACCCTACGAACCGCTTTCTGTTATAGTAAAACCCGAAAATAAATGAACACTTTTAAGAAGATACCCCCCTAACCCCCCTTATCAGGGGGAATAAGATGGGAATCACTTCAATTTGATGTGTTTCAATAATTATGGGCTTTACTATAAAGGAAAAGTGTCTACTTAATTGTAGAATAGGCTGTTAGCCTGTTCACTCTTCCGTAGAATAGGCTGTTAGCCTGTTCAATTTTCTATTGCTGGGAAGCTAATAAACATCAGCATTCCAGCTATCATAAGGTCATTTGATACTATTTTGCGATCAACATTTTCCGTGTCGCTGTGAAATTGCCTGCAGAAAGCGTATAGAAATAGACACCACTTGCGACAGGTTCACCCATCATATTTCTACCATCCCAATATGCAGCACGAGCTCTGCTTTGATACATACCCCCTGGTTTCTGTCCAAGGGCTAAAGTCCGAACAGGTTTACCATCTACCGCATAGATCGTCAAGGTAACATCTGCAGCTGCTGCTAACTGATAAGGTATCCAAGTTTCAGGGTTGAATGGATTTGGATAGTTTGGCAGCAGTGCGTTTTTGTCGGGTAAGGTAACTTGGACGGTGGGTGCTGCTGGTATCTCAGTGACTTCAAATCGCGTGATTTCAGTAAAATCATGGTAAATGTTATTCCTTGCTTTATCCGTAACCGATATTGCGATAACCCCCCAAATACCGGGGGAACTACCTTCCGGCAAGTGGATAGAACTCGTATATTTTCGATAAACATTGGGGGCATCTTGAAAATAGATTTCACTTGTATGGTTATAAGTGTATGGTCCCCAAATATCATATCTTCGTTCACCCCCCAACGGGTCTCTGATAGCGATATGCCCCCTTTCAAACCCACTGATATCGTCTTTCACATAATACGCGACTGTGACGAGCGTCTCTCCATTCGGATTTGCTGGATTTACGGGTTCGGCATCAACAGTGATCCTGTTAACATCGAGGGTAGGCGGTGTCGTATCCGGGGTCTTCGTTTCTATTGTTACCTTTTGTATCTGTTCATCGATATTAGGTAACCAAGCTCTCTCGTTATTTATTTCATCCTTAAAGGAGAGGTGTTTTAATTCATACACGCCACCGGGCATATAATGTGGGATGTAAAAAGTTGATCTCAATGTCCAAATATCCCCCTCGTGCCTGACACGACGCGCACGCACCGACTTTCCACCCCAAGAGTCGGACTGTAGGTAGGAGTAGCCCCCTGGTCTAAAGTCCTCTTTTTCTTCTGGTTCTATATAAGTATATCCGCTGAGGGTCCTATCCTCTTTGACTTGCCAGGTTGCAGTTACGGCGTAGAAATGCTCGTTTCTTTCGGTGTATGCGTCTGAGACTGACAACTTTGCGGAATTCGGTACATATTCGGGTGGATATAAGTCTTCGTCTATGTTATTGATGTAAATTTGCAAGCCGAAGCCACCCGAATTATATCTGGTGAGTCTATTGACATCGTATGATGCCACCTGTGTTATTGTGTAATGCCCTTTAGCATAATACGAAGGAACATATTTGTTTCCGCGCAATATATTGCTCTGTTTTGAACCTACAGGGCGTAATCGGACAACGAAATAATCGGGACGATCTTGTTGATCCCCATCTAACAATCGAAAGACTATAGACCCACCTATTGAGTAATCCAATTCATTTTCTGTATGGGTTTCTATTTCAACAGTAACTTGTTTAGACCCTTTTCCTTCTGAATCACCTTTCACTGTCACATCAACCCGGACGACTTCACCGGGGTATACATAATCGGGATATAAGTTATAGACGACAAAGGTGAGGTCTTCGCGTATCGTAGAAATATAGTGTGTGCCGTGCATAATCCTGTCCTGTATGAACGCATACTTGGCAGGCGATCTGGACCTGAGTTTATCCGGGGTGACGATATAGTAAGCGATACTTTCTGCCATATCTTCATTTGGATTTTCGCCATGTGCGTAGTCGGAGACAAACTCGGTCTGATTGGTTGTCATCCACCTTTCACCGTCATAAAACCACTCGCCGAGTTCTATCCAATCTGTTTTGAGATGTTCGTCAAATAAATAATCCCATAAGAAGTGTGCTTTTTCATGGAGAATGATCCGCTGTGTTTCGTGTGTGATCCCATCTATAAAAGCTTTGTCGGTAAACTCTATAAAGCCCTTCCCCGTATTTGCGCGTGCGGCGTATTTAACAAAAGGGTCTGGTGCTCGTCTGATAAGATATTTCAATCCTGGCGTTATATGCATGCCTGATGGATATTCTTCAAACATTATCATGATCCCCAGGATTTCTTCATAGGTAAATTGAGTAAACTTATCGGCAGGCTCCTCTGTTAAAAATTCATAGTCGGGGACATGCACCGTAACACCATAGTATCTCTGTAGCATGTTGTCTATCGCACGGTGTTGGATGCCTTCTCCGGGTATATAGGTCGCAAATCTGAGGGCGGCTCGCCACAATCGCTTGGAAAAATATCGCCCTCGAACGCCATCTATTTTTGCGACAAACGGATGTGCATGCGTGAAAGCCGCTGATGCGATTGTTATCGTCCGAAGACGACCGTATCCGCCTTCCACATCGGGCCCCAGATCAATGTCTTGTGCCACATGCACATCACTCAATATCCAATAACTGGGGTTCCGTAACCAAGGCGGAGAATGACTCCCATACCCTTCTGTCATATCTTGTAATGCCAACAGAAGTAGATAGGCTTTATCCTCATCCCATTCAGGCGATAGATACACTTGGTATCTCCGTGATAATGTGTAACTTGCACTGCTTGTTAAGAATGCATCGATACCTGTATTTTCGATTTCCACCTCTATCGGTTGCGGAACAAAGGCTGTTTCTTGTCCTGAAGGTTCTTCGCCTATTTCCCAGTGATATGTCGTCGTTTCCCATTCTGCAATCGCCGGTATACCTGAAAATAGGAAAATTAAGAAAAGCGCGATGATATAAAGGACGAACCTTTGCTGTTTTACGAGAGTTTCATGCATGGAACTGTCCCTCCGAGATTATGAAGTTGGTTATTATGTGTTGCCATCAAAGTCAAATAACGTTTGTTGGTAATTACCTAAACCATTACAGTAGTTTGGACAATTTGTCCCCCATTTGGGTTACGTTCTGAAAGGGTATAGAGATTTTCATGTATGTTTCCGCTGCTACAGAACTTGCTGAAAAATAACGATAACTGGAAATGTGCCACAGGCTAACAGCCTATGCTACAAAAACTGTCCAAGCTATAGTAAACCATTATAGCAACAGACCTACTTATAGTTTGTATCAAATGACCCCATGAGTTATACTCATAGTATGTGTTACCCTA
>VXZK01000207.1 GCA_009845545.1 Candidatus Poribacteria bacterium | reverse complement strand
AACCTAACAATATCAACCACATACTGATCTCCAAAAAAAATGGGGGTAAGTGACGTTTGTGGTAGGAAACCTTTGACAGCCGCCTACGCATTTGATACTATTTCCTTATCAACATTTTTCGGGTGGCGTTAAAATCGCCTGCTGTAACGGAGTCGCGTGTGGGCTCCGTGGACAATGTATAGAAGTAGACACCGCTTGCGACGGATTCACCGACTTCGTTTTTTCCGTCCCAATACGCGGCACGGGTGCGGGTTTGGTAGATGCCAGCGGGTTGATGCCCTAATTTTAGTGTTCGGACCAAGGTTCCGTTCACGGAATAAATGGTTAAGGTAACTTCTGCCGATTCAGCGAGTTGATACGGTATCCATGTCTCTGGGTTGAATGGGTTTGGATAGTTGTGGAGTAAAGCGGTTTCTTCTGGGATGAATAGTGTTAGCAGCCGTTCAAGAGTAGCGATGCCTTGTTGGAAAGCAATGGAGCCATCATTTTCAATTTGTGCTTGTGTGATCCAGGCTTGTATCGTCGCTGGATCTAATAAATCTAAGTCCTTTATAGCAATAGCGGAAGGGGCTGCAGCGTCGGTTGATTCACCGAGGTGTTGTGCGACAATGAGGAGGTCTTGGATGTTGATTATGCCATCGCGGTTTACATCAGTTCGCGGGTTAGCGGGAGTGTCAGCCCCCAAGTCCTTGGCAACAAGAATTATATCCAGAACACTCACGCGCCCATCCTGATTTACGTCCCACGGGGGTAGACCACCGACAGTGATGATAATTTCGGGCGGTGCAGAAGGAATGACATCACCGCTAATAGCACCAAACTCAAAATTTTCTAATGTTATTTGGGTTTCACCATCTGCCTTTGCCATGAATGTTACGGAAAGTAGCGTGCCTTCCCCACTGACACCCCTTTCGGAAATACGTGCAGTACTGAGTCCGGTTACTTTACCTGTGGTGTTCTCAATAGTGCCGCCTTGAAAGAAAGTCGCACCGCCATCTGTTTTCAGGAAATCGCCTTCCTTGACTTCAACTGCTTCAAGCACTGCGGGATCAAACACAATATCGAATTGCCACCCCGCTAAATCTGTAACCTCTTCTGCGTTGAGGTCGAGCGTAAATGTATCATCAACATGGATTGCAGACTTAGAGAGAGCGTATCCAGCACGTGCTTTTGTTGATACTGTTGATACTGCATACTCTGTCCCTTCTTCAAAACCGAAAAATGCAGACCACCAACCTACTCCGTCGTCAATTGCGACTAACAAGACATTTGCTCCCTGTGTCAAAGTGACGGGGAGAAAATCAAGATAATCCCAAACTTGTCCGCGACTTCGCCACGCCAGCGATTGATAAATCAACGCACCATTGTGCCAGATTTTTATCCGACCTCCACACCCGAAGAACAGATTCGTGTCTTGTTCCCGTGGTGAATCTAAAATAACAGAGCCGTAGATAATACGGTTTGTGTTATCTGTATTTGCTTTACTACCGATCTCATCTAACATATCGGCAATGTTCTTGTCACTGCGTGATAGTGCGATTTTTCCTTGTGTCCACCGGTTATTTCCAACCGATGTTCCTTGTATAACACCATCAGTTGCGACCTGTCGTTCGGTTATAGTACCTGCACTTGCTTCTGCAAGTAAATCAGTATTGCTATCAAGGCGTTCACCCGGAACAGTGACCCATGACCAGGGCCCCTCTATTTTCGGACCGCCTGTCGGGACCCCTGGGTTAAAGGCGCGTGAAATGGTTGTTGTCTCAGGTAATTCTGCTAAAGGCGAAAAGTCGGATATTGAATTACGGTGAAGTCCTAACCATTTCAAATGAGTGAGTCCTGCCAGTGGCGATACATCCGAGATATTATTGCGACCAAGACTCAATCGCGTTAAACTTGTTAAGCCTGACAACGGAGATACGTCAGAGATACGATTTTGGACAAGATACAATTCCTTTAGTCCTGTTAACTTGGCGAGTGGTGAAATATCAGACGCTTCTGACCCACAAATATCCAGAAATTCCAATTGTGTCAAGCCAGCAAGCGGGGAGAGATCAGCGATTGGGTTACCCCACGTTAGAAAGTGCCTTAGGTTGACAAGCCCTGCAAGAGGGGAAAGGTCCGACAGATGATCCCCTATAAGTGTTATCAGTTCTAAATTTGATAACCCGGCGATTGGGGTTAAACTTTCTATAGGATTGTTGTAGATGTCCAAATATTTCAAGTTGATTAATTCAGAGAGAGGCGATAGGTCGGTGACTTGGTTGTCAGGTGCGTGTAAATTCTCTAAATTTATAGCAAACTCAAGTCCAGTCAAATCGCGAATGCCCTTGCTCTGCGCATCAAGACGAGTCAACGTTGCCATCTCCTTTAGAGTAATCGAGACAAACGCAGCATTCTCTTTACCAAGTGCCTCAGCAATAGCGGCTCGGAGATTCCGGTCAGGGATAGCCACTTCACCCGTCAGTATATTTGTAGTTTGGGAGAGAACCGCTAAAGGTGAAAAATCAATTATTGGATTGTGAGTGAGTTTTAACCATTTCAGGTTGGTTAAGCCTGCTAAGGGAGATACATCTGATATGTTGTTACGCTCAAGGTTTAATCGTTCCAAACTTGTGAAGTTCTCTAAAAAAGTTAAATCTGTGATTCCACAATTGATAACCCACAGTTCTCTCAAATTTATTGATTCTGCTAAAGGAGACAGATCAGGTATCGTTTCACCTGATCCCCAAAATTCAAATCTTTCCAAGGTGTCGACTCGCGCCAAAGGTGATAAATCCGGTTTGCCGCTACCCCGGATGTCTATAAATCGTAATTTTGGGAGGTTTGTTAGCGGAGACAAGTCCGGAACGGGATCACCTTCTCCCCAATAAAAAAGATTTTCCAAGTTGGTTAACTCTGCGATGGGTGATAGGTCCCCAGGCTCTTTAACGCTTACCCTCATCCCTCTGAGATTTTTCAAATTTGCGAGTGGCGAAAGGTCAGAAACCGGATTATTATACATAGATAACCAACTTAAGTTTAATCCAGCGAGTGGTGAAATGTCAGATATCTCATTATCGTATATTTCGAGTGATCCTAAATTCTTTAGTTCTGCCAGTGGTGAGATGTCTGAAATCTTATTCCCTGCTATCCGCAATCCACCCAATTGGGTTAACCCCGCAAGTGGAGAGAGGTCGGGCATCAAATTGTCATTAATATTTAAAACGAACAGATTTGTTGCAAACTCAAGTCCTGTCAAATCACTAATATCCATTCCGCTTGCATAAAGCTCTTCCAGTGTTGCCATTTCTGCTACTGTAATAGCGGAACCTGGAGGTTTTCCGAGTGCTTCAGCAATTGCCGCGCGGAGGTTCGGGTCGGGAATGTATACACCAGCACCCGGAATACGCTCTGGCCGTTGCACAACCGACGGTGTGGTGCTATCAGTGCTATTCAGTGCCGCAATCATTCGGTCAAAGTTAGATGTCCATGCATCCCGCTTTACGGTGCCGTTCACATCTGTGAGGGTTTGTAATCCCAAGTTTTTCAGGCTCTGTTTCTCACGGATCTGTGTGAGGAATGCCTCTGTTTCTAATCCGACAGCGGCTGCAGCGTCTGATGCGTCCAGTGGTGCTTGAAACGCTTCATGAAACCGTTGGATCGGTTCATTCTCATGTTGCTTGAAGAAGCGTTGCCTGGATGCGTCATCCGCAAACGGGCCGCCAATCTTTTCCAGTGCCTGCTGGAACCTTTCCGTATCTTTTGCCACCAGAGCATCAAGCACCGACTGCTCAGGATAGAGGCGGAGTGCGTGTTCTTTGTTATACGGTGGGTTCTCATCCTGTTTAATTGCTGCTCGGACGCTATCTGTAAACGTTTTCATGCCTTGGGTATGGCACCCAATACACGAGAGACCGTTCCGTACCGTAGGATCGCTGGCTGCGGGGTTAGAAACAATCTCAATGGGAGCCTCGTTGAGTCGGTTACCGTTCGCATCAACCAGCAAGTACGCCTGCAACCCGTTGGGGAGATTAAAGATAATTTCGCCACCGTCGTGTGTGAAATCAAGCGGATGTGTAAAGATGTTCTGAGACTCCGCACTCCCCGCAAAGTCGTAACTTTTCCAATACGCACCATAGTGAGACGTGTGACGCTCAACAACGCGATTGTGCCGTGAAACACCCGAATCGTTGAAACCCGCACGCCAGACATCTATCCCCGGCACATTTCTGATATTATTCGCAACATCCACCCGCAGTTGTGTCTCTAAGATACTGTCTGTTTGTGGAAGGTCTAAAATGTCGTGATAGAGGGGTGGCAACGAAGCAGTCGCAAGAAACCAATCGACATGGACAAACGGCACCGTGCTGCCCGTTTCCGTCTGCAGTTGCGTCAGTTTTTCAAGGAGACCGGCTTGTGTCTCTGGATCAAACGCAATGTTGTAGGGATATGCTTGCTCAATTTGTGGCCACACATCGGTTGTGGTATTCCATTCATAACGCCGTAGGTCGATATGGAAGATTGTTTGTGCTTCATCAATAGCAGTTGGGTTCGTAATCTCAAACTTCCATGAGAGACTATTTATGAGTTTAGAGAGCGCGATCCGATAGCCGCTGAGGGTTTCAGGCGTTTCGCCGGCATTATAGAGATGCGTCATTGTAAAGTAGCGTGCGGAGGGACGGTCAAAGGGATCCAGGGACTTTAGATGGGTTCGGATGGCATCAAGTATTGCATCCGTAGTTATGAAATTAATGTCGTGCTGGACATTCCAATCTGGCGCGCCTACAGCTATCCAACGCGCAATCGTTTCAACGGCTTCTGGTGAAAGCGGTGGTAGGTTGAGTGGCATTTGTGGACCATTTTCAGTCGGTCCAAGGAGTCGTTTATAGAACTCTGAGTTTTCTGGGTCTCCTGGAATGACGACCTGACTCTCAATAAGCGCGGTGCGGTCAATCAAAAGTGCTTCCTTAAAGGAGCCGGAGGGTCCATGACACTTCAAACAACTTTGTTGAAAAATAGCGGAAACCTCTTGTGCAAGGTTTTCTTGGGCATCTGCTGTTGCAAACGCGAATCCGATGCATATTAGGATGACTATAGGGAGGTATCTGTCGATTTTCACGATCAATCTCCTATCGGTTCTCCGTCTGATTCGGGATAGACGAGTGTGGGGGCAGTGCGTATTTTCTCTTGCATCGTGCTATCTCCTGAATAGTTGTCAGTACGATTTTTTCTAATGAAGATTAAGAATTTAATCGGGTAATTTCTTGGGGAAGTCCGGTGCGGTTCCAAACCGCACCTACCGGGTTTGGAGGAACATAGCATTACCCAAATATTTTATTAAACTTCATTAGAAAACCGTACGGACAACTGTTAACTTCTATCATTGCCGGATAAATTTCTGCAGCCGTGCATCTGCTTGAACTTCGCCGACGTATATATCACCGTGCGAATCTAACCAGATGCCGTGGGGACACGCCATGAACTCCCCAGGAACGCTACTACCGCGTTCGCTGCCCCATTGCGAAATAACCTCACCGTCCAAGGTCATGATGCTGATACGCTGACCCAATTCAGCGATATAGACAAGATCGTCGTCGTCAATATAGATCGTGTCGGGTTGCAATAGGTCGCCCCACTCCTCAATGTATTCGCCATCAAGGGTAAAGAACTGGATACGATTGTTTTCGCGGTCAGCAACCATGAGCCTATTGCGCGGATCGACTCTAACGCAATGCGGTAGGTCAAACTCACCGGGACCTGTACCGGGCTGGCCCCACGATTTAATCAGCTCGCCATCAGGTGAGTATTTATGAACGCGAGCGTTCCCATATCCATCGCTGATATACATTTCGCCATCGGGTCCGAGTGCTAAATCTGTCGGTTGGTTGAAAGGCTCACCCTCTGCCCCGGGTTCGTCCGGTGTGCCGAGCGTCCTCAGCAGTTCACCATTTGTAGTGAACTGGCGCATAACGTGTGTATCACGTTCCGTACAGTAGATATTATCATCGGCATCAATGAAAATCCCGTGTGCATCCTTGAGGATGTCGTCACCCCAAGAATCAATAAAATTGCCGTCCCGATCAAAGACCACCATCGGGTGCTCACTCCGACTATAGACATAGACACGGTCCTGTGAGTCAACCGCGACAGCGGGAATCCAACCGAATTCCCAACCTTCTGGAAGCGTCCACCAATCTTCTTGCACAGTATATTGATGTGTTCCTTGTCCAAAAACCATAAATTTTCTCCCTACACGAAAAAGAATTGGCATCTATTTTAGCAGGTTTATCGCGATTTCTCAAGGGAAATTTGGGATTAGCCATCAGCATTCAGCCCCGTAGGTTGGGTTGAACGCAACTCAGAAGGCAGATGTGTTTTCCAAGCCTCTTAAAGCCAGCATGTTGTCGCGTGTGATCAAGGACGCAGTGAAACCCAACTTCACACTGTCAGGGTCTCAGAAACCGCAAAGGCGTTGGGTTTCTCTCGGTTTTTTGTTGAGTGTCCCATCTATGAGGAAGGTTTAGGCGTGTGTTGCTTTTCAGATTTTTGGGGGTATCCGTTCAACCCAACCTACGAGACTCAGAGAGGCGGCAGGTTTATAAAAAATGGTTGTTTCAATCAACAAGTATCTGATTAAAGAGTGAACGGGTCGTCTCCGTCCACTTCCCGTAATCTTGCAAAAATGCATCTACGGTAGATGCCCCTTCAGTTTCCTCGTATCCGAGGCGTCGCGCAAGCTGAGCCAGTTCTGTTCGATTTTTAGGAAGTGCATCCAACGCGCGGTCGTGGACAATCCGCAACGCATTCTCGACGCGGCGAAGGAACAGGTACGCCTCCGAGAATCCGGCACACTGTTCTTCTGTCAGCACACCGATATCGTGCAGTCTCTCAATCGCGAGCGGTGTGTTTTGGACACGAACAGAGGGTGCTTCTTCACCGTGTACAAGTTGAAGCGTTTGCACGGCGAATTCGATATCGACAAGTCCGCCGTATCCAGATTTGACATTCGCAAGCGGTGCCTGTGTTTTACTGCGGCCTCTGCGTCGGTTGGTAGGTCTGCGCGTGGCTTGCGCCTCCTTCCGTTTCCGTGTATGTACAATCTGCGCGATTTCCTCGGATGTGAGTGAACCGCCATAGCAGAAGGCGTGCCCAATTTCCAAAAACTGGTTCCCGACCCCTTCGATGTCTCCAGCGACAACACGGGCACGCGTTAACGCTTGACGTTCCCAGACCTCTCCAGTGTTATCGTAATAATTCTGGTACCCCGACAGCGACAGCGCGATTGCGCCCCCGGTTCCGTACGGACGGAGCCGTAGATCGACTTCGTAGATACCCATCCCGTTTCCAGCGAGCCGGTTTACCAACTCCAACCCGACAGCCGCAAAGAACTCTACATTCGACATGCCTTCTGTCGTTTCGCCGTCTTCCGAATAGACGTACATCACATCTAAATCTGAGCTGAAATTCATCTCACGGCCGCCGAACTTACCCATTGCAACGATAGCGAAGGTCGCCGGTGTACCGTCCGGATTCAGTGGCGTGCCGTGTGTATCGCGCAGCTCGGCTTCAATTGCTGGATGAATCGCTTGCAAGACAGCCTCTGCTAAATCGGAGAGTTCTTCAGTCGTCGTCGGGAGTGTCGCGTTGCCGAGGATGTTCCGTAAAGCGATACGCCAAATCTCATCGTTCTTATACCGCCGCAACATGGACAACATCTGCCCTTCTGGTGTCTCCGCAACAATTTGTAACGCCTCCGCCTGTTTCTCAGCAAGCGTCTTGGAACGTTCTATCAACGTCGGCACCGTCAACAGGTCAAAGAGTTCAGGACTTGCGATAAGCATATCCGCGAGGTACAGACTTGTACCACAGACCCGCGTAAGTGCTTCAAGCGTTGACGGTTTTTCGGCGAACATCATGTAGTAGCTGCTCCGGGCACCCACTTTATCTGTAAATGCTGAGAGATAGCGGAGTGCCATGTCTGGGTTCGGAGAACCACGTAAGACATTTAAAAGCGTTGGCGCAAGTTTGAAGAAGGTACGTCTAACGCTCGGTGAGAATTGGATACCATCGCCACCGTTCGCAAGCCGTCTGAGGAGGTGCTGCGCCTCCCGCACGTTTTCAAAACGGAACTCGCTTAAGAAGGTCTCTAACTGTTTCGGATCCTCTTCGGAAAGCAGGAGGCTGATATCGAGTCCTTTTTCGGACGCAATCGCCGTTGCGGTAATCTTCTGGAAAATAGCGCGCACACGCTCAGTATGTGTGCGGTAGTCCTTCCGAAATGCTACCAACGCGTCCGTCTCCGGTGTGTGTGGGTAACCCACGCGTCGGGCAAGTTCACGTTCTTCAGATGCTTTCTCAGGAATTGAATATCGCTGCTGATCCGCCTCAACTTGGATACCGTTCTCAACCGAGCGTAGGAACCGATACGCAGCCGCGAGCGCGTCCGCATCCTCTGCCGTAAGCAGCGCGTTCTCCTTGAGTGCCGAAATTGTTTCGAGTGTGTTGTGTGAACACAACGATTTCCGCTTAGCACCATGAATCATCTGCAGACACTGCACGGTGAACTCAATATCACGGATACCCCCCGGACCGAGTTTGACATGTTTTTCGAGATTCGCACCTTCACCGACGAGCCGTTCCTCTATCCGTACCTTAGTACGTCCGATGTCCGCCTTAATCTCGCCGAGCGTAACACCGTCTAAATAGCGTTGATACACAAATGGCTGGATCATACGGATGAACTCGTCACCAAACGTCATATCACCCGCAACAGAACGTGCCTTGATTAACGCCTGACGTTCCCACAGGTCCCCCCAACCTTCATAGTAACTTTCATAACTCTCCATCGAACGGATAATCACCCCCGCACTACTTTCAGGACGCAAACGGATATCGACCCGAAAGACGTAACCCTCTGGGGTAATCTCACTCATCGCTTTGATGATGAATTCGCAGAGTCGCGCGAAATATTCGCTATTTTCGTTACCGGTGTCCGTTTTGGCGTCGTCTGAATACACGAAGATAAGGTCGATATCGGAGCTGAAGTTCAATTCATAGCCCCCCAATTTCCCCATACCGATAATGGCGAAACGGCACGGGCCGTCCCCGTCTTCATTGAGCGGGGTGCCGAACTTCGGTCGCATAATTTGATCGCGTCCGATCTCGTAGCAGTGTTGCAGTGCTGCCTCCGCCAGATTGCTCAACTCCCAAGTCGTCGTCTTGACATCTACCGTCTTAAGCAGATCGCACAATCCGATACGGAGCGTCTCGCGCCGTTTATAGCGTCGGAGGACATGGAGTTTCTGCTCCACCGAATCGAAATGCGAAAGTGATCGCGCAAGTTCTTCGTACATTGTCTCGGAAGTCTTCGCCGTATCCATCACATTCGCGTCGATGATGTCATAGAAATATTCCGGGTTGCGGATGAGCGTTTCCGACAGATACGTGGACGCACCGAAACCGAAGATGACCGTCCGTATAAGGAACGGCGCATCTCGCAAGAGTTGATAGAGCCATCTACGATTGAACGCAACTTGTGCAAAGCGGGAAAAATGGTTTAGTGAAGCTTCTGGGTTCGGTGAATTAAGGGACGCTTCTAACACGGGGAGGACGATTTCTGAAAAGTGGGATTGGGTATCCGCATCATCCGTAGCGAGTTCTTGGAGGCTTCGCATTATAGCGTTGTTATTCACGTCACCGGCGCGCTCGGCAGCGTCTGATAAAATCCGATGAATTTCTTCTTTCTGGTGTTCTGGGAGTGACAGTTCTGCGTAATTCATCATTTTTCTCCTCTCTGTACAACGCTACAAGTAGTGCTATTTTATCACATTTTTCGCCTCCATTGCAAACCAATTCGTCATGGGTTTAGACGATAGCCTTGACTCTCCACTGTAAACCTGCTATACTTTTGAGAAAAGAGAAAACGGAAATAGAGAGATGAGACACTTCGGCACCCACGGCCCCGTGAACACCATAGATAACTACGTCGTTGCACGCACCGAGAGACTTGACGACTTCATCAAACGCGTCAAACAAAGATAGCGAAGACGGAATGTGTCAAATTCTCAACCCGATCTATCTCCACTGTATCATTCAAGCCTTTAAACCGATCATCAACGGGTTGGAAGACGAGTATCTCCCTGAAGACAGTCCTATCGACTTTACAGGGTATATTACAGAAACTGGGCATCTTCAGATGCATACGCTCATTGAGAACTTCAAGAATTTCATCGCCCGCGCCGGGTTCAGAGTCCTCCAAGTTCCAGACACGCCGCAGGAGTTCGTCGGGCAATATCTGCTTTTTGCTTATCTTGATGAGTTCGTCCGCATGGTCGGTGCGACGATGCATTTAGAGGTACCGACCGGACGAGGGAGAACGGATATCATCATTGGGCATCAAGGTCGGAAATACATTATCAAATTCTTCGGTATCAAAATCCCCTTGCTTTAGCTGAGGGATGTAGATACCGCTAATGGCGTTCTTTCAAAAAGATTTTACATTCTAATAAAAATGTGCTATAATATATGTATAATCTAACATAAAAGAGATTTTAGAATGCGACTTGAAGTGCCAGATTTAATATATCAACAGACACGTTCTTCTACCTATGCCTGCGAGTATCATATCATTTGGTGTACAAAATACAGACGCACGGCTTTGTCTACTGAAATCCAAGCACGATTTAAAGAACTTGTGTTGGAATCTCAAGAGAAACACGGATACATTGTCCGTGCAGTAGAAACGATGACAGACCACGTGCATTTGTTGATTAGCATTCCTCCAACCATAGCCGTTGGTATCATGATAGGCAAGATTAAAGGAATAACGGCTAAAGTGTTACGTGATGAGTTCCCTCACCTAAAATCAAGACTGCCTAACTTGTGGACACGCTCCTATTTTGTAGCCTCTACAGGGGGTGTTACCCTTGAAGTTCTCAAGCAATATGTAGAAAACCAAAAAGGTGTATAATGCCAAGTTTCTACCGAACCCAAACCTTAAAAATAGAACCTCAACCGATATTCCCCGTAGTCAATGGTGCGTCTGCTGACGTTTGGAATGATTGCTCAACGCTCATGGACTTCTACCAATATCAACGTGGGTATCCACACGCCCACAGAGATTTCTATTTTGGTAAGGATTGCGAAGGTTGGATAGACAAACAACTATCCAATCCAATACTACAATCCCAAAGTAGACAAGCGGTTCGGGAGCGTTACTTCAAATCTTGGAAGTCCTACTCAGTGGTAAAAAAGAACGGTAGCATTCAGAACCCGAAACCACCAAGTAAACGAAAAAAGTATATGACGACACGGTTCAAAAAGTCTGCTATCCGATTTGTTGAAGGTACGCTCTTTGGTAAACGTGTTGAACTCTCTTTGGCACGAGGTCAACCGAAAATAGACCTACCTTTGCCAAGCAACTTTGATATGTCTAAAGTAGAGCATATCGCAACAATTGATTTGTGCTATAACTACGGGCAATGGACACTCCATTTCTCGTATAAATACGAAACCGAAACCACTGCAACCGGTGAAGAAGTCGTAGGCGTTGATATAGGCGAAATACATCCGATAGTCTCTGACGATGGGCAAGATACGCATATCTACAATGGACGGTATATCCGCTCACTATACCGCTTGAGAAACAAGGTGCTTGCTAACTTTTCTAAGGCTATCAGCGAGTGTAAACGCCATAGCAAACGCTGGTGGCGCCTCACACGCCGGAAGTGGAAGCGTATCAGAAAGATTGATAATCAAATCAAAGACGCTCTCCACAAACAGACGACGAAGTTCGTGAAATACTGCCACGCAAAAGGTATCGGCACTATTGTGCTTGGAAACCTCACAGGTATCCGAAAGAATATTGACTACGGTAAACGTGCGAACCAGAAGCTCCACCAATGGGCTTTCGGTAAGATTTCGGAGTTAATAACCTACAAAGCAAAAACGTTAGGTATCAAGGTTGAAGTCCTTGACGAATCCTATACCTCACAAACTTGCCCGAAATGTGGCAACCGCAAGAAACCTAATAACCGAAACTACACCTGCAAATGCGGTTTCAAATATCACCGCGACGGTGTAGGTGCTATTAATATCAGAGCAAAGTATCTTGGACACTTCAGTGTCCACGTAGTGGCGGAAAAGGTCTCTGACCGCATGACACCGCCCTTGGGCTTTCGGCTAATAGTTCCTAAAGTTCAAGTTGCCTTGAGTCAAATCAAGTAATGTTCCTAAAAGGAGCAAAAGAATCACCCTTGCTTTAGCGGGGTGAGTATGTCAAATCGTATTCGACTATCGTCAAAAGGCGGATCCCCGCGTTGAAGCCGACACGGTTGAGGGTTGCACGATTCGCAGTTATCTCATTCCCATTTTACAAAAGGTTCTATCGCATGCCGCAGCTCAACCTAAAGCCTAATCACAAAGCGATCCGTGACTACTACGCCACGCTACAACAATACGCACAGCACAACATCACGCACGAAGGGGCAGTCAGCAACCCGTTCGCGTTTTTGCTCGATGCATGCGCCAAACAGGTGGATGCCACGCTCGTTCCGCAATACCCGATGCGTACCCCAGCAGGCAACCGGATCGTCCTCGATGGCGTGATACTTGACGCATACCGAATCCCGTTCGCGTATTGGGAAGCGAAGGATATAGACGATGACCTCCACAGAGCCGTACAGGCGAAACGGGACGCGGGCTATCCGTTCGACAACATCCTCTTCCAAACCCCGCAGCGCGGTATCCTCTATCAGAACGGTGAGCAGGTCTTTGACATAGACATCACCGACCCGACACGCTTGATTGCGGCACTCCAATACCTCTTCGCTGCACCGCCCGCTGCGCTTGAAGACTGGCACGCCGCTGTCGCAGAATTTAAGGAGAGGCTGGGATTTCTCACAATTGATCGGTTCGTGTAAAAAATAAGTGCTAATGCAATT
>VXZK01000071.1 GCA_009845545.1 Candidatus Poribacteria bacterium | reverse complement strand
CTCTCGAACTTATAAAAAAATATCGGAGGACGGATGGCAGCTGAATTTGTTCATCTACACAATCACAGCGAGTATAGCATGCTTGATGGCGCGTGCCGGATTTCGGACATGGTTGATTGGGCAGTCGAAAACAGTGCACCGGCTGTTGCTCTCACTGACCACGGCAACATGTTCGGCGCATGGGAACTCTACGATAAAGCGACAAAGGCAGGGGTCAACCCAATTGTCGGGTGTGAGGTATATGTCGCACCCGGAAATCGAAGAACGCGCGGAAAAGAACAAGGAGGCCCCTATCACCTCACGCTGCTTGCAGAAGATGCAACCGGTTACCAGAATCTCCTAAAATTAGTATCGCTCGGATACACAGAGGGGTTCTATAGCAAGCCGCGCATTGATATGGAAATCCTGCGCGAACACCACCATGGGATTATCGCACTAACCGGGTGCATCCAAGGACAGGTACCACAACTCCTCTGTTCAAGTAGACGCGAAGAAGGTATCCAAAACTTCAAGACGTTGATGGAGATAATGGGAGAACGAAATCTCTACGTTGAGGTCCAGAACCATTATATTGACAAGGAGCTTGAGGCATATCCAATAATGGTTGAATTGGCAAAAGAGTTTGGGCTACCGCTTGTCGGTACAAACGATTGCCACTACCTCCGCAAATCAGATCACGGGATGCACGATGTGCTCCTCTGTATCCAGATGAAGAAGACCGTCAACGAGCAGCAACGGATGCGGTTCGACAATCACTTTTACTTTAAAAGTGTTGACGAAATGCGGGAAGTATTGAAGGATTATCCGCCGGAAGCCATCAGTAATACGCTTGAAATCGCCGAGCGGTGCAAACTTAAACTCGATTATGACGAGAGTGTGATGCCGAAATACGAGGTTCCTGAAGGATACACAAACGACAGTTATCTCAAGGAATTATGCTATGAAGGCTTGCGCGAAAAGTATGGCGGTGAACTCTCAGAACCCGTTAAACAAAGACTCGACTATGAGCTGGATATTATTAGCAAAACCGGCTACCCCGGCTACTTTCTTATTGTGTGGGATTACGTTCAATACGCACATAAACAAGGTTATCCACTCTCTGCCCGCGGTTCTGCAGCGAGTAGTCTCGTGCTGTATGCCCTTGATGTAATTACCTTCAATCCGATGGATTACGATTGTCTCTTTGAACGGTTCCTAAACCTTGAACGTATCAGCCCACCCGATATTGACATTGATTTCGCCGACCGCGCCCGTGAACATGTTATCGATTATCTCGTAAAAAAATACGGTGAAGATTCTGTCGGCAAAGTCGCTACCTTCGCGACATTAGGCGCAAAAGCCGCTATCAAAGATGTCGGTCGCGCGCTTGAAGTCCCTCTTGAAGATGTCGAAAAGTTGACAGAACTCATTCCCAAAACTCCCGGCATAACGCTTGATGAAGTCTTGGAAAACATCCCGGATTTTCAGAAACTCGCTGACCGTCCCGAGAATCGGGAGTTGATGGATCTCAGCAAAACCGTTGAAGGGATGAAACGCCACGTCTCTTGCCACGCCTCCGCAATCGTTGTCTCAAATGGTCCTCTGACAAATTACGTCCCACTCTTCAAGGATAAAAATGACCAAGTAGCATCGCAATTTGAAGGTAAAACCGTTGAAGATGTCGGTATCGTCAAATTCGATTCCCTCGGTTTACGCAGCCTTACTGAGACCTACGACTGTCTACAGATGGTCAAGGCGAATCACGGTAAGGACATCAAGTTGGAAGAGATACCCTTTGATGATGAAAAAACCTACTCGCTTATCAGTAGAGGACTCATCGCCGGTTTATTCCAGTTAGAGGGGTCCGCTGGTATGTATCGAGTCGTCATGCAACTCAAACCCGATAACTTTGAGGAGTTCTCCGCAATTCCCGCACTCTATCGTCCGGGCCCCATAGAAAGTGGGATGATGCAACAGTTCATAGACAGAAAGAACGGATTGCAAAAAGTCGAATATCTGCATCCGACGCTTGAAAACGCGCTCGAAAACACCTACGGCGTGTGTATCTATCAGGAGCAGGTGATGCAAATCGCGCGCGATATGGCAGGCTTTACGCTCGGTGAGGCGGACATCCTCCGCTCAGCAATGGGAAAGAAAGACGAGGCACTCCTCAAGGCGCAACGCGAGAAATTTATTCAAGGCGCGACCGAAAAAGAAATCTCTGCCGAAGAGGCAGAAGAGGTGTACGATTTACTTGAACCTTTCGGGGGGTACGCTTTTAACAAGTCGCATACTGTTGCTTACTCAATGTTAGCCTATCGCATGGCATATCTGAAAACGCACTATCCCCATGAATTCATGGCAGCATTGATGACTGGAGAAGCAGGCGATTCAAAGAAAATTACCCGTTACCGCGCTGAATGTAAAAAACTTGCTGACTTCTTGGATATAGAAATCAATCTGCTCCCTCCAGATGTCAACAGCAGTAGAAGAGAATTCACTGTAGATGGCAGCGATATCTGTTTCGGGCTTGTTGCTTTGAAGGGTGTCGGTGATGCCGCTGTAGACTCCATTGTGGAAAGACGGGAGGCGAGCGGTTCCTTTGCTTCGCTACAGGATTTCTGCGAACGCGTGGATACGAAACAGGTCAATAAACGTGCTGTCGAAAGCCTAATTATGAGCGGGGCATTTGATTCGCTTGAAGGCCATCGGGCGCAATACCTCGCGAGTTTAGAGAATATTATGAAAGCCGCGCAGAACGCGCAAGCCGAACGCGATCGCGGACAGATGAGTCTCTTTGGGGACGGCGAGGAAGTGCCGGCAGCAACCGTATCGCTTGTAGCCGCCCCCGAATTGGATCCCTTGGAACGGTTGATGCGAGAAAAAGAGCAGCTCGGCTTCTATGTTTCTGGGCATCCGCTTGAAGAATATAGCGACATCATCGAAAACTACACGAGCACAAGCACCCAAAGCCTGGATGAAAACCGTATTGATTCCGAAGTCGATGTAGCAGGTATGATCACAGAAGTTAACAATCATACCACGAAAAAACGAGAAGCTATGGCGGTGATTGAATTGGAGGATTTGGAGGGCGCGGTAAAAGTCGTCGTTTTCCCTAACGCATACAAAAACTCCGTTGAACTCGTAGAAGGAAAAGTGGTTTGGATTCGCGGCACCGTCAAACCTGATAACAGAAACCGCAATTCCGATGACGATAAAGAAGACGAGGTACGGCAGATCCAAGCAGAAAAAATATTAGATATTGAGTCTGTCGCCGATCAGCAGACATCTGCACTTGAGGTAACGATCCCAGAATCTGACCTCGAAAACGCTGAGAAACTGGAAGCACTTCAGGAAATTGCGCGTGCCAACAAAGGCGATCACGATTTGATTCTACGTCTCATGAGTACCCGATACGGTGAAGTTATCGCGCGGTGCGATCGGAAATACAACATCGCATATAAACCGCAAATTATTGAACAGGTTGAGGGACTGTTTGGTGAAAATTGTATCAAGCCGAGCAATCGTACGATACGCGGCAAGAAAAATCGCACCTCACAGATGGATTTTGTTTAGGTAAGGAGATTCATTATGCAGTACCGGACACTCGGTAAAACAGGACTCAGCGTATCAGAAATAGGTTACGGTGGTGGTAGGGTCCGCCCAGAACATGACGAGACAGCACTCGTCAAAATGCTCCATTACGCGATGGGCTGCGGTCTCAACTTTCTTGATACCGCGCCCAATTACGGTGGTGGCTACAGCGAAACGGTCATCGGTAAAGCAATTGCGGGTCGCCGGGAATCCTGCATTGTCGCTACCAAAACGGAAGCTTATGATCCAGACGGGATCCTCACAGATGTAGAAGGCAGCCTACAACGACTCGGCACCGACTATATTGATGTGCTACAGTTCCACGGCGGTTGGTTCTACGCGGCAGAAATAGACCAGATTCTGAATAACGGTGGGTTAGAAACGTATCTAAAATTAAAGGCGGAAGGGAAAGTTCGGTTTATCGGATTTTCTGCGGACGGTCCCTCCGGCGGCACGGAGCAATTGATTGCCACCGGACAGTTTGATATGATTCAGACCCACTACAATCTGATGTATCAGAGCACCTGTGATGCATTCGGTAGACGTGGTATTATCCCCGATGCCGTCGCACAAGAGATGGGGATTGTACTGATGCGCTCTACGACCAGTAATGCCTTCCAGAACCTCATGAAGCACTGCTTTCCAAACGAGATGTCAGATGTCGATGTAGATAGTTTTTTGCTGAACTATTCCCTCTCAAATCCGATGGTGAACGTTGCTCTGATGAGCCTACAGAGTGTTGATGATGTGGATTGGACGAACGCTGTTTCAGATAACGTTGATGCCCGCTTAGATTTGCAAGCAATTCATGGGAGGTAGGATAACAGATGAAAAACATTACAGAGATGTCACAATCTGAATTCCGCAAGTTTTTAAGTTCACTTGTCAATTCAGAGATTTTTAAATCGCGTGAGCGGCTTGCCGGGTTATTGGGAAAAAATAGTTCACGAGAGACATTAGAAACTGAATTCCTTGAATTTCACGGAGACTACGAAGAGTTGGCGACTCAGCTTGAAGCATATACGGAAGACCCACTTAACAGATTGCACCCGCACGCCACGTTCACGAAAAAGTTAAAACGACAGCGCGACTACATCCTCGCGAATCGGAAGACAACTCTCAAAGAACGTATCTATAGACGTATGGGGATTTACTTAGAAAGCGATCCAAAACCGAACAAAAAGATCACTGAACTCTCACAAGATGGATACCGTCAACTCCTTCGGAGCCTTGTAACCCAAAATCTCTTTGCCGTGCGTGAACAGCTTGCTGCGTTGTTAGCAGAGGATGCATCATTTGAGGCGTTAGATATAGCGTTTCGGGAGTTTTTCGTTGCTTATGAACTATTGGAACTTGCACTCGAAGATTATCACTACGACCCCGACGAAGGTTTAGAAATCAATCCAGAATTCGCTGAAGAATTAGGTAAAGTAGACGCCCATCTTAAAGCGGGTGGTAAAACCTATTCGTTAGAAGAAGTTTTTGAAGAACTTGAGGGTGAATAGGTTTGTATACGTTAAAAATAAGCGCGAAGGCCAGATCGGATCTGCAACGCTTAGATCCGACGATCCGGACACGTATCCGTAATACATTGTTGCAACTACAGGAAACTTGCGAGGATAGGACTCATGCGAATTTGACCAATGTGCTTATTGGTTCTTTAAGGGTAGTCCTACGGTTTTCGCGGCGGTCTTTCATCTACGGATGCAACCTCCTTGCTTAATACCTCAATAAGGTGATAGGCGGACCGTCCGACATCTTGGATCTCTGTCCCTCTATCTTCAAGTCTCACTTTTAGTGTGTAGATATACCCCGGCTCAAAATCAAATCCTTGTATACCTTCATAGAAAAATTCCCACCGTTGGCTTTCTTCATTAAATTCAAGATAACACTCCTGCTCAAAAGCACCCACACAGTCTACTTTATAGGGACCGATGATGATCGTCTCTATGTGTTCATCTCGACCACATCCGATTACGAAGGCAAAGAAAATAAAGGTGATTAGGTTTATCTGCTTTGTCGCGAATAGCATATTTTCTCCGGTAATCTATGGATCGTTTTGGTGTCAAACCGGAGTGTCTCGTCTTTCTTAGGCGAAAGATGCTATAGAAATCTGACACAATAAACAAGATGTGCAGTTTCCCATCTTTACCGCCTTTCATATATTGCTACTTAAGTAACCGAAGTGTCTCTTCAATTTTGGCTTTGAGGCCTTTATCGCCGGCCTTTTCCGCGAGTCTCAACGCAGTTCGGATATCCTTCTTCGCTTCCAGCGTACGATTCAACAATACCTTCACAAGTCGACGAGGGAGGTATGCCTCGGCATAATCAGGTTTGCGTTGGATTGCCTTGTCAAAATCCCTAATCGCAGCAAAGTATTCACCGAGTATGCACTTTGCAATTCCACGGTTGTGGTACCCCTTGGCAAGATCAGGCTTAAGTTGGATTGCCTTGTCAAAATCACTGATAGCAGCAAAGTGTTGACCGAGTTTGCCTTTTGCCGCTCCCCGGCTGATGTATGCGTTGGTATGATCTGGTTTGCGTTGTATTGCTTTGTCATAATCACTTATCGCAGCAAAATGCTGACCGAGGTTGTGCTTCGCAAGTCCCCGGTTCATGTAGGCATCGGCATCATTCGGTTCCAGTTGTATCGCTTTATCATAATTGGCAATGGCAAGATCGTATAACCCTAAATTGTAACATGCATTACCCCGCCTGAAGTAGGTCTCGGCGGAAATAGTTTGGTTGGCTTGCGACAAAGGTTTCGCCGGTTTTGAAAGTGTTAGTAACGTTTTGAGGTAATTTGAAGGGATAGCAAAGTTGAGATTCTGCGCGTCAAGGTCTCGATGCGCAGCAACAGAAACACCGATGACTTCGCCCTTTCTGTTTAACACAGGCCCACCACTACTCCCCGGGGAAATCGGTGCAGTCATCTGGAAACGTTTTTTGGTATATTTATCTCGACGGCTGCTAATGATGCCATCTGAAAAAGTGCCTTCTAAACCTTTTGGGTTACCCGCAACGTAAACCGTATCTCCAATTTTGACAGCATCGCTTTTGCCAAGCATTAGCGGTTTAATACCATACGCCGAGACTTTTAGGAGGGCAAGATCGTTGTCTTCGTCGGTTGCAGTCCAGCCTTCAATTTTATAGGTGGTGTATTTACCGACTAACTTTGCGGTCCCGCTCGCTGCACCTGCGATCACATGATAATTGGTGGCGATGAGGTCGGATTTGACAAAAAATCCGCTGCCAAAACCAAGGGTTTTGCCGTTGCTATCCTTCATCTCTAAATAGACGGTGGCGGCTAACGCTTTTTCGGCGATTTCTGGAACGGTCTGAGCGGGAGTGCTGTTTGTTAAGCAGAACAAGAGCACTGTAAATGTCGCTATAAAGAGATGCCATAATGGTTTGTTCTGATGCTTCATTGGAAAATTCCTTACGCGGTTAACATCGCTGCAATGTCTTCGGGCAAGTCAATATCGTTTTGCTGTTCAAAGTCTGTAACGCTTTCGTAGGCATTATGGAACTCCGCGACGATATTTGCTTTCAAAATTTTAGCAACAGTCAGGTTTAATTTGGCCTCCTGCCAATTTTGTCTTTGCATCCAAACGAGTCCAAGATTATAATATGCTTCGGCATCGTTAGGATCCAGTTCTATCGCCTTCTTATAGTCTTCAATCGCAGGATCAAGATCGCCATTCTTACCATAGACTTTACCGCGGATGACGTAGGCATTAGCATTCTCAGGATCCAATTCTATTGCTTTGTCAAAGTCGGTGAGAGCAAGTTTTGAATTGCGTTGCTCAAGATAAGCGTCACCGCGAATAATATATGCATCAGCATCATTAGGGTTTAGTTCTATTGCTTTGTTAAAGTCGGCGAGAGCGAATTCTGAATTACTCTGCTCAAGGTAGGCGTTGCCTCGATAGATGTATGCATCAGCATCGTTAGGGTTCAGTTCTATTGCTTTATTAAAGTCGGTAAGGGCTGGATCAAAGTTTCCTTTCCCAAGATAGGCATCACCGCGAATAATATATGCATCAGCATCGTTAGGGTTCAGTTCTATTGCTTTATTAAAGTCGGCAAGAGCTGGATCAAAGTTTCCTTTCCCAAGATAGGCATCACCGCGATTGATAAAGGCATCTGGAAGATCTGGTTTCAGTTTCAACGCTCTGGAATAGTGCATAATAGCTTTTTCGTAAGCAGCTTGTTTTTCTTCTGGATTTTCTACCTCGTACCCTCTTAGTTGAGATGTTAGTCCTCTATGGAATTCCGAATAGGCACTCTCGTGAAAGTGCTGATTTGTAATAAACCCATGGAGGTCATTGTAGATAGTTTCAGTAGAGATATCGTGGTACTTCCGCAGGTACGTTAGCAGGGGTTGTTTGAGGCATGCTGGAATCGTGATTATTTCCACATCTTCAGGACTAAGAAATCCATCTGGATGCCGCACGAATCTGCTCTTCTGTGCAATAACACGATTTCTCGGATTTCGTGGACGCAAAATTTGCTTTTTTCGCTTCTCGTTCTTTTCCAAAAGAATCAATCTGCCATCCTCTTTGAGAGAGGCTGAACGGTCGCAAGCAAAGAAAATGGCAATAAGGTGATCAGTCGTAAAGTCTATTAAGTTGGTTTTGCCACCGTAATGCTGAAGCAGGGTTAGGATTTCAAGCGGATCATCTGTTTCGTGGCTATATGCCTTAGCTTCCTCTAGAATTTCCCCTTGGATAGATTCTATGTCAAACTCATCCGCCTCAATCCGAGCATATTGGCGGTAGAGACTTGAGCAGATTTTCCCATAGTACGGGGGTTCTTCATGATGTTCAGGTTCGCCACGGTAGATATAGTCTCCAGATGCGGATTTTTCTTCTATTTCGTTGATTTTGTCCCTGACGTTTTGCAAGATGTCATTTGAAGTATTAGATTGATTAACCATGTCTATTTATTTTTTCAACAACACTGATTTTCAGATAGTAGCATGTTGTACCAGAGATTCCGGTTATCTTGATAGTTTATCAAAATTAGAATTTCCGTTAGGATAGCCCTATGGGACTTTGCTTGCAAGCTCCATAGGGCATACAAGGTCACATTATATTTCCTACAAAAACAATAGCGTAATTTGTTTCTCCACGCAACCAACCAATTGAGAAAAGATGCTTAGTTGTATGGAATATGAGCATTTCTTTACCTAGATTTTCGCCTAATGGTCTGAACGATTGCCGTGCTTTTTCTTCGCTTAGCTTCCTTGACCGGTATGAATCTACCTGTTTTCGCGTCGCGTCCAACCTTGGTGGTTGTAGATCTTTTACGTGCCATTTGGATTCACCTCCTTTTTCCTAAGGAAGTCTCGCTCTATTGTCATGAGTGGGTTATTGTGTAAATTGTGAAAAACTAAATATTTGTATAGAAAAATAATAACATATTCTATAAACAGATGTCAACTATATTTCACAAACGCTTACAGTTACTCAGTCGCTGTTTATGGAACGTTGGTTTTGGATGAATTGTGAAGAAGGCTCTTAATCTCACCCATCGGACTGCGAATTTCCCTTGAGGTGCTACATCCCGCGCGATTTTTCAGGTCTCTACCAACCCTTTTTCCGCAGCAGTTTTCACATCTTCCGGTTCAACAGCAGCCTTGCCGATATAGACTTCGTCGATTAATCCCTTAAACGGCGGACGGCTGATAATCGCAGGCACCTGTGGCGTTCCTGGATCGATATCTAACGGCACTTCTGTGTCAAGGTCGCCATCAACATAGGTGCGCCGGACTTTCTTATCGTAAGTGAAAGCCACGTGATGCCACGTTCCATCGACAATCAACGCTTTACTGTTAAAGTTTCCGCGATCTCGCAAAACTGGCGTACCGAAAGCACAATGCAACCGTCCATTATTCTGATGGACGAACATCGCATAGTTCCGATCAGGCCGGGCATCTTTACCGACAATCATCCGCCAACCGGTGGCGATATCCTCAACGTTAACCCACGCCATCAACGTAAATATTGGCGTTGTGAACACATCATCGTGCGGAATCTCGATCTTATCACCCGCACCGCTGAAGGAGAGTGCCTTTCCAAATTTACCGTCAACGACTTTAGGTTTCCCAAAAACTTGTCCATCGTGCCCGTTACCTGAAGCATCCTTAACCGTTTTGTCTATGTCTTCATCAAAGAGCCAGATACCTAAGATTGTCTCTTCATCAATTTTTCCGTCGCCATAGAGAGCAACGCCTAAGCAGAAAAGGGCAATTGAAAGTCGAGTAAAAGTCTTCATTGTTTTTCTCCTTTATTGATAAAGATATGGCGCGCTTGCAAAGCGCGCCGACTGAGGGAAATTAGTGCTTTTATAGTAAAATTGAAAAATAAGTTTACACTTTCAACCCCCGGTAGGTTCGGTTTCCTAACCGAACCGATGTTGAATGTCCAAGTAATTATAGAATCTACTATACTAAGCGGATAAGAAATTCCGAATCACGTAATCCAGAATCCCACCGTGTTTGTAGTATTCTACCTCCACAGGTGAATCAATTCTGACTAACAATTCCGTTGTCTGTGTCTTACCATTTGCGCGGACGATCTTCATTGTCGCCATCTGTCCCGGCTGGAGGTCCTCGGCGAAGCCTGTAATACTGATAACTTCACTACCATTGAGGTTAAGCGTCTGCACATTTTCACCAGCTTTGAACTGCAATGGTATAATACCCATACCGATGAGGTTGCTGCGGTGGATGCGCTCGTAACTTTCAACGACAACGGCTTTGACACCTAAGAGTTTGGGTCCCTTCGCTGCCCAGTCGCGGGAACTCCCCATACCGTAGTCCTGACCGGCAAAGATGACAGTCGGGATACTGTTTTCTTGGTAATGAAGTGCCGCCTCGTAGATAGTCGTCTGTGTCTCGACTGGATACTGAACCGTGAATCCACCTTCTATATCCGGGGTCATCAGGTTGCGGACACGACGGTTCGCAAAGGTGCCGCGGCTCATCACGCGGTCGTTCCCGCGTCGGGAACCGTAGGTGTTAAAATCTCGTGTTTCAACACCGCGTTCTTGGAGGTATTCACCTGTCGGACTCGCCGCCGCGATCGCTCCTGCTGGCGAAATATGGTCGGTAGTGACAGAATCTCCGAAGATACCGAGAATCCGTGCGTTCACGACATCCGAGATAGGTGCAGGCTCTCGCGCAAAGCCTTCAAAGAATGGTGGGTGTTGGACATAAGTGCTTCGCTCGTTCCACGGATAGAGAACACCTGTCGCGCCAGCGAGTTCTTCCCATTCCGGTGCTTGGTTGCCGATCGATTCGTACATCTCTTTGAACGTGCGCCGGTCAACCGCTGCGCCAATCATCTCGGCAATTTCTTGACGGGTGGGCCAAATGTCCCGCAGATAGACGGCTTCGCCAGCATCGTTATGTCCAAGCGGTTCCGTAGCGAGATCGATGTCAATCCGACCTGCGATGCCGTAGGCGACGACAAGTGGCGGCGACATCAGGAAATTCGCTTTTATCTCTGGATGTACACGCGCTTCAAAGTTTCGGTTGCCACTCAAAACACTGGCGGTGACGAGATTTCCCGTATCTATCGCCTCTTGAACCACATCGTTGAGGGGGCCGCTGTTACCGATGCAGGTTGTGCATCCGTAGCCGACGACGTTATAGCCGAGTGCCTCAAGATAGGGCAACAACCCTGTATTTTGTAGATATTCGGTTACAACACGGGAACCGGGGGCTAAGCTTGTTTTGACGTAATCGGGAACACGCAGCCCTTTTTCAACCGCTTTCTTAGCGAGCAATCCTGCACCAATCATCACGGAAGGGTTACTGGTATTCGTGCAACTCGTAATCGCGGAGATAACAACGGACCCGTGGGTTATACCCTTGCTACCGCCTGTGTTTTCTGTCACACCAAATCCATCGTCCGCTACAGGGCGTGTGAGGAGTTCATTGAAAGTCTGTTTGACATCCGACAACGCGATCCGGTCTTGCGGTCGCTTCGGTCCAGCGATACTCGGCTCGATGTCGCTAAGATCAACTTCAAGCACATCCGAATACTCGACTTCTCCAAGGCGTGGGATCCCGAATATCCCTTGCGCCTTAAGATACGCCTCTACCGTGTCAACGTGTGTTTCATCCCGTCCTGTGAGACGCAGGTATCGCATTGTCTCGGCATCAGGCGGGAAGAATCCGATCGTCGCGCCGTATTCAGGACACATATTGGAGATCGTCGCACGGTCAGGTAGCGAGAGTGCTTCTACACCTTCGCCAAAGAACTCGACGAACTTACCGACGACTGCAGCAGCTCTGAGACGTTGCGTCACGGTCAACACGAGATCTGTTGCGGTAACACCCTCTTGCAGTTCGCCTTTGAGATGGACACCGAGCACTTCTGGTGTCAGGATATAAACCGGTTGACCTAACATCGCTGCTTCCGCTTCAATACCGCCGACACCCCACCCGACGATACCTAAACCGTTAATCATTGTCGTATGCGAATCCGTACCGACGACAGTATCCGGATAGGCGAGTGAATCTTCTGTCATGACAACTTTCGCGAGATATTCCAAGTTCACTTGATGGACAATGCCGATAGAGGGTGGAATGATATTGAATTTTTCAAACGCCTGCTGCCCCCATTTCAGGAATTCATACCGTTCCTTGTTCCGTTCAAATTCCCGCTGGGTATTGAACTGAAATGCGCTCTCTGAACCATACGCATCAACTTGGATAGAGTGGTCAATGACTAAATCGACGGGGACGAGAGGTTCTATCCTGCTTGCATCACCGCCAAGTTCTGCAACAGCGGAACGCATCGCCGCAATATCAACGACAAGTGGTACACCCGTGAAGTCTTGTGCGACCACGCGCGCCGGTTTGAAGGGGATTTCCGCGGCTTTCGGTGAACGCGCGTCCCAACTTGCCAAATTCACAATGTCGTCTTCTGTGATTTGGTGTCCGTCGTAATTTCGTAATAGCGATTCGAGTAAGATGCGGAGGCTGATAGGCAAAGTCGCAATGGATCCGATGCCTGCTTCCGCTAAGGCAGGAAGTGAATAGTAGTTACACGTAAGCCCTTCGCTTTCAAGCGATTGGTGTGTATTAAACAAATTATGAGCAGGGTGGGGCATCTGCTATCTCCTTTAGTTTGTAGACATTTTCTTACTATTCTACCACGAATTGCGGAGTATTTCAAATGTTTTCAAAATTGGAAAAATCGTTGAGCGTTTACCCTTTAGGTGCTGTGGCACTATATTTCGGATTCTCTTTGATGTTTGGTGGATAGTGAATCTCCCACACTTTTACTTTTGCAGCAGAAAATTCCTTTTGTGGATAAATCGGAACGAAAAGGGCGTTATACTCTGCCTGTATAGGTTGGTGCTACGTTAGCATGTGAGACGCAAAAATCACATCTCACATGCT
>VXZK01000292.1 GCA_009845545.1 Candidatus Poribacteria bacterium | reverse complement strand
AGGTGCGGTTTGGAACCGGGGTCCCCACCCGTTACTGGGAAGGGGCACCGGGCTTCGCCAGGAAATTACCGAATTAATAAATTAATCTTCATGAACCGCACCGGACTTCTCCAAGAAATTACCCGATTAAATTCTTAATCTTCATACGAAAACCTTTCAGTTAAAGGATTATTTGTAGCGGTTTCCTTCCCTGCTACTGCCACAATACACCTCTTTAACTGAGTACTGAAAACGCAGCGTACTGACTACTGGTAACTACCTAAAAGGTCGAAGCACTATGGCAGAAAATCTCTCGTTTTTTCAGAAGGTGAATACGGATTTTGACAAAGCCGCGCGGTTCACCGATTATCCGCCTGGGTTGTTAGAACAGATAAAGATTTGTAATAGTTCCTGCCACTTTACGTTTCCGATAAAACGCGACGATGGGACTATTCAAACGATTCACGGTTGGCGCGCGGAGCACAGTCACCATAAACTTCCAACGAAAGGTGGCATCCGTTACAGCACCCTCGTTAACGAAGATGAGATCATCGCGCTCGCGGCATTGATGACCTACAAGTGTGCGATTGTTGATGTTCCATTCGGGGGGGCAAAGGGCGGTATCCAACTGGATCGGAACCAGTATTCGGAAAGCGAACTGGAACGGATTACGCGTCGCTATACCTACGAGCTCATCCAGAAAAATTACATTGGCCCCGGGGTAGACGTGCCAGCACCGGATTTCGGGACCAGCGAAACGGAAATGGCGTGGATTTTTGACACCTATATCACAATGGCACCCGATAAACTGAATGCAATTGCGTGTGTCACGGGCAAACCGATTGAACAAAACGGGATTCATGGGCGGCGAGAGGCTACTGGACGCGGGGTCGTCTACGGTTTGGAAGAGGCGTGCAGTATTGAAGAGGACATGAAGTCGCTTGGATTGACTCCAGGTCTACACGGAAAAAGCGTCGTCGTCCAAGGCTTTGGGAATGTTGGGTATCATGCAGCGAAGTTTTTAATGGAGACAGATGCCCGCGTTATCGGGCTCATTGAGCGCAATGGTGGTATCTATAATCCGAAAGGACTTGATGTCGAAAAAGTCGCCATGTATCGGGCAGAAACAGGATCGATTCGTGGGTATCCGGGAACCCAACTGATTGAACACCCGAATGACGGCTTAGAGTTAGCATGCGATATTCTTGTACCGGCTGCACTTGAGAATCAACTCACGGCGGAGAACGCGCCTCGGATTAAAGCTGCTATTGTCGCTGAAGCCGCGAACGGTCCCACAACCCCAGCCGCCGATGAAATCTTTCAAAAACGCGGAATCATGATTATACCGGATACCTACCTCAATGCGGGTGGTGTTACCGTTTCCTATTTCGAGTGGCTTCGGAATCTCTCACATGTGCAACTCGGACGACTCGGAAAACGGTTTGAAGATAGCACGCAGCACGCCATGCTTCACGCTGTTGAAAAAGCGACCGGCTATCAATTCTCGGATGATGAGCGTCAGTCAATACACGGTGCCGATGAGGAAGATTTGGTGAACTCTGGACTTCAGGATACGATGATAAGAGCCTATCAGGAGTTACGTGAGACCCGCCTGCAGCACAGAAACAAAAATGATGACGTGGATTGCCGAACGGCGGCATTCATCAATGCCATCCATAGAATCGCGCAATCCTATATGCAGCTGGGAATTTTCCCTTAACTGACTGTGGAGTTTTTTGACAATTGCCTTGTTACAAGGTATAATAAATTTGCAGACAAATTGAACGCAAGGAGTTACGCATGGAACCGATTCAAGCCTTTGAAATATGGGATTCAGAATATGAAACGACTTATACTGCCCATATCCAAAAAAATGGCAGCGGGTGGATAGGATGGATACATGAATACCCGAAAGTGAAATGTGAGGAAAGCACACAAAAAGCGTTGTTGGAAATACTTGAAAACACGCTTTATGACACTTTAGAAGCGGATTGGGAAGCGTGGGATAAACAGATCGAGGAAGATATAAAAGCTGGCAGGCTTGATAGACTTCGCAAGGAAGCCCTTGAGGATTTGGGGGCAGGCAGGTGCAAAGATCTATAAAACGCGCAGTGAATTTTGGGAGCACTATCAAAACCTACCCCAAGAAATCCAACAACAAACTGACAAGTGTTTTCAATTACTTCAGCAAGACCCGAAACACCCCTCCCTGAATTTCAAACAAGTTGGAAAAACGGATTGGTCGGTGAGAATTAACAGGTCCTATCGCGCTTTGGCATTTGAAGCGGAAGGGACTTTTGTCTGGTTTTGGATCGGCAAACATGATGAATACATGCGGCGCATCGGGTGAATTAACGTCATTTAACTGAAACCGATGCCTAAGAAAGGAGGAGACATGATCGCTTTAAGTGTAAACGTAAATAAAATCGCAACATTACGAAACTCACGCGGTGGTGATATTCCGGATGTACTCACCGCTGTTGATACGTGTGTCGCCGCGGGCGCGCAAGGTATCACCGTGCATCCGCGTGAAGATGAACGCCATATCAGACCTGCAGATGTGAAGGACATCGCTGAACGACTCATAGAAATCAATACACAAAAAATACCGACGATTGAATACAACATTGAAGGCGATCCGAGACCTGACCTTATTGATATGGTACTCCGCACAAAACCGACACAATGCACCCTCGTTCCTGTTGTAGCAGGTGAGATAACAAGCCATACTGTCTGGGATATTCGCCAAGATGGCGACACGTTGAAACCGATCATCGCAGCGTTGAAAGATACCGATATTCGTGTCAGCCTGTTTAGTGGAACGGATGTTGAACAGATAGCGAGAACACGCGACATCGGTGCGGATAGAATCGAACTCTACACTGCCCCTTACGCGATGGCAGAAACGGAAGCGGACATTGAACGTGAATTCGCGTTGTTGGAAACCGCAGCGGCAAAGGCGATAGATTTGGGGCTTGGCATCAACGCCGGACACGATCTGAATCTTGATAACCTACCGCTGATGCAGAAATTACCGGGACTCCTTGAAGTCTCCATCGGGCACCATCTCATGGCAGACGCTCTCTATATCGGAATGGAAGCTGCCGTCAAAGCGTATCGACGTGCATTGGGGCAGCAAATAGCATGACTACACCTAAAACATGTGCTATCTTCGATTTAGATGGCACGATTATCCGCGTCTCCTCAGAACAAGTTTTTTTGTCATATCTGCTGAGCCACGGTGAGATCCCGATACCGAATCTGCTTGCATGGACCTCCAATTTCCTGAAGGTTAAATCCCTGCCGGTGGCGAAATCCAACAAAGTTTACCTTCGCGGCTTGACACAGGAACACCTCCATGAGATTGCGCGACGCTGCTTTGTTGATACACTCCGCCCGAGCATCGCACCCCAGATCTCTGACTTGATACACGCACACCAAGCTGATGGCCGGACGGTTATTCTGATGTCGGGGTCTTTGTCGCTCCTCGTTCAGCCGTTCCATGAACACTTCCAAACCGATTTGATGGTTGCACACGAACTGGAGGTGGTTGATGGGAAACTTACGGGACAGCGTGTCGGGTTGCATCCTTTTGCGGAAAACAAAGCGAAACTTGCGCAGCAACTCGCGACTGAACACGGATTTGACTTGAACCTTTCGTACGCGTATGGCAACCACCATACAGATGCATACAAGTTGGAATTGTTTGGACATCCGGTTGCCGTTAACCCGGACCAAAAGTTGCGACGAATTGCCAGAAAAAAAGGATGGCTGATAGAAGAATAGCCATCAAGCCAACATGCGACTTGAAAAATATATCGCCACCTCAGGCATCGCCTCTCGACGGGCGGTGAAAAAGCGTATCCAAGCCGGGCTGGTCACTGTGAACGGTGAACCTGTTTTTGTTCCTGGACACCGGATTAATGTGGAGACCGATACGGTTGAATTTGAAGGGAAACCGGTTGAACCGCTAACGGAACATATCTATCTGATGCTGAACAAACCTGCGGGCTACTTAACGACACGCAGCGATGAACGTGGACGCCCGACTGTCATGAATCTCGTCGCAGACTTACCTGATAGTATTTATCCCGTTGGACGCTTGGATTTGGAGACCGAGGGGCTTCTCCTCTTCACAAACGATGGAAATTTTGCCTATCGGTTGCTACATCCGAGCCATGAGATAGAGAAAACCTATCTCGCGTGGGTGAAAGGAATGCCAAACGATGCCGCGATTCAACGGTTGCGTGAAGGTATCACGATTCCGAGCGGGACAACGGCACCGGCGAAAGTTGAACGTTTAAAGATAAGCAGAGATGGTGCATCAACGCAATTTGAGGTGGTCATTCACGAGGGGAAAAAACGACAGGTGCGCTTGATGTTTAAAGCCGTAGGGCATCCGGTCATCCGCTTACAGCGGACTCGGATCGGCAATTTGCAATTGGGAAATCTCCCACAGGGACAGTATCGACTTCTGACCCCGAGGGAGATTACGGCGTTAATGAAATTGAACGGGCAATGAATGGTTTCCCTACTACGAACCGGTGCTACCTTCAATTTGAAAATGGATAGAGCATTAGTTAGAACTCGCCAAATCTTTCACGCGTTCCAACATCGCTTCAGCGTTCTGTTTGATATTCGCATCGCCGGTATGATGGATTAACTTCTCAAGCACCGCGATTGCGTCATCAAATTCGCCTTTGATCGCGTACGTCACACCGAGATAATATTGGGCGGGATCCTTGACATCGCTCTTTGGGTACTTGTCTATCACAGTTCTGAAGTGAGAAACCGCTTTTTCAAAGTACATCTCGGCTTCTTCAGGTGCTCCAACCATAGCCGCTTCAACCTTTGTGGCGTAAGTGACTGCAAGTTGGTTGTGCAAGTTTGGCAGGAGACCTGTCTTATTTTTCGGGTCGTGCTCAAACGCCTTCTTACTGAACGGGAGTGCTTTTTGAAGCTGCGTCCGTTCGAGATAGGTGAGTGCAACCTGCGCGTTCAACTTGGCATCGTCCGGTGTCCTTTCAAGCTTGGTAAGTTGTTCGACGAAGGCCTGCTCTTTTTCCAACACAGTTTCTATCACCGGTGCGAAGTCGTTCGGGTAGGCGAACCCTACCTGTTTCGAGATCATACCGCCATCTGAACTCGTGAAGACGATTGTCGGGTATCCGGTAACCTGATACCGTCTAACGGCTTCCATATTCTCAGGATGTTCTTTGTCTTCTGGGTTTACCTTGATCGGAATGAATCCTTTGGACAACTCAATGATGCGCGCATCCGTGAATGTTTCAGCATCCAGCTGACTGCACGCGCCTCACCAATCGGTGTAGAAGTCGAGCATAACAGGTTTACCGGTCTTCTCGGCTTCCTTCATACCGTCCTCAAGCGATTTCTCCCAACTGATTTCTGCGCTCGCGAGGAGTGCTGGCATTGTGCCTATCATCAGCAGTAAAACGCCGAGTGAGACACGGCGAAAAACGGAATTAAACATGAGTCTCTCCTTTGTTGGTTATCAGTTGTTAGGAAATAATGGCTTCCAGCTGCCTATGAATCATCCTCGTTTTGTTCAAGCGCAGCTGCACTGGTTGTTTTGCTCGATAGCGTTGTACGACACTTGAAACAGGTAATCGTAATTCTGACGAGTTCTTTCTGTCTGCCAATACTGGACTGCTTCTGTTCTGTTTGGACGTGCCTTTTGCAGCGCGGGCACCACTGTTGTTTTGCGGCTAACATAATCGCTCCTTCGTGAGATTGTGCCCCGCTTACACGTAAAAATAGACACACCTCATCACGATAAAAGTTCCTTTTTTCTAAACATCACTTTCCGACGCAGAACTGTGAGAAAATTCTATCGAGAATATCTTCAGTTGTTGTTTTACCGACGACATCACCGAAACCGTCAAGACTAATACGTAGATCGACAGCGATAAGGTCAGGGGGCATCCCATTTTCGAGGCTTTCTATCGCATAATCAAGCCCTTCATTCGCACGCCGGAGTGCTTCTTGGTGGCGAGCATTTGTCACGATCGGCGATTCACCGATGATCAATTCACCCCCGAGCAGTTCCTCAGAGATAGTGGCTTTTAGTTTGTCAAGTCCTTTACCTTCAGAAATCACTGTCTCAACGACCCGTTTTTTCGGACAGTGCGCAAGCAGTGCTGTTGGTGAGGACACAACAGGTAGGTCCATCTTATTTAGAATAAGAATTGCCTTAGATGATTGTGCTGTTTTTAAGAGCTCGAGATCGGCATCATTGAGCGGTTGCGATGCGTCGAACATCATCAGGTGCAATTCTGCCCTATCCTGTATCGCTTTGCTCCGTTCAACGCCTTGTTGTTCTACAATGTCATCTGTGTGTCGAATTCCGGCAGTATCAATAAGTTTCAAGGGGATCCCGCCGATGTTTATCATCTCTTCAATAGTATCGCGCGTTGTGCCGGGTATATCGGTGACAATCGCGCGTGTCGTTCCGAGCAGTGCATTGAGCAGGCTCGATTTCCCGACGTTCGGTTTACCGAGTATCGCGACGTTAGCACCTTCCGTGATAAGCCTGCCTTCGGCGGCGGTTTCAAGGAGTGCCGTCAGATCGGTCTGGACTGCGCGTGCGGCTTCAAGTTGCGTTTCCACCTTCATGAAATCCAAGTCTTCCTCAGGGAAGTCGATAGAAGCCTCGATTTCTGCAAGTAAGGCTGCGAGCCGGTCATTCAATCCATTAACGGTATCAGAGAGTTTTCCGGCGAGTGCCTCCACAGCGATTTTTCGGCTTAAGTCTGTTTTTGAGGCGATGAGTTCAGCGACAGCTTCGGCTTGGGCGAGGTCAAGTCTCCCGTTTAGGAACGCGCGTTTTGTAAATTCGCCCGGGTCTGCGATGCGTGCGCCGTTCTTCACCACTACGTCTAACACCGCCGTGAGCGGTATTGTCCCACCGTGGCAGTTAAACTCAACAATGTCTTCGCCGGTATAAGTTCTCGGTGCGTGCATGACACCGAGTAGGACTTCATCAATAATCTCATCGGATGCGGTTGCATCGACGACATGCCCATAAGTGAGTGTATGCGTTGGCAGCTGTGTCGGAGAGACACCGCGCGGCGATCGGAAGACTTCAGCGGCGATGGTTCGTGCAAGTGCCCCGCTGACTCGGACGATCCCGATACCGGCTTCACCCTGTGCTGTTGCGATGGCTGCAATTGTATCGTGAAATTTCATTTAAAACTGTTGTGTAGTGACAACGACGCGTCGCATTTCCCCTTCGCCCTGGCTGTAGGTAGAGACAACATCGTCCCCTTTTAAGGTAACATGAATGATCCGTCGGTCGCGTGCGGACATCGGTGCGAGGACAACCTCTCGGTCCGTGTATTTGACTTTTTCTGCCACTTGATGCGCCATTTCGACGAGGCGCTCTTCTCGACGTTTGCGGTAACCTTCGGTATCAACAAAGACACGCCTTTTGACAAGCGAGGCTTTATTGATGATACAATTAAGTAAACGTTCAATCGCGTCAAGGGTTTGTCCGTGCTTTCCGATCAGTAAAGCCGGACTGTCTGTGGCGATATTGAGATGCGTGCTCCCATCAATGAAACTCGATTCAATTTCTGCGTCAACGCCCATCCGGCTGAGAATTTCGCTTAGGATTGCGTCTGGTGCAGAAGTCACATCTTGTTTGAGCGTCGCGCGGACTTTCGCCTGTTTTGCGCCGAAGTTCAAAATTCCCTTCGTCGGTTCAGTGACAATGTCGATGGTAACCTGTTCCCGAGTAGCCTCGAGTTCGTTGAGTGCCTGTTCAATTGCTTCCTCCACTGTGTCGCCTTCGGTTTCAATATAGTGTTGCACAGGTTGATTTCCTCCTATTTAATGGTTATAAGTTATAAGTTAAGAGGGTTCTTGAAATAGTTCCGTTCTCTGTGAAGATTCCACAGAAAACCTCTTTAGCTGTTAACGAAAAGGTTTTTCGTAGAAAAACCGCACTTATAACTACTGAAAACTGAAAGGTTTTTCGTAGAAAAAGCGAACCGAAGACTGATAACTATTTTTGTTTGGCGTTGTTCCGTTTTCGGGTATCTACGACTGCGACCTGCTCCTCGTCGGTTGCGCTTCGGTTCTGTATGTATTGTTGTGCAATCGTGAATACATTGTTGCACAACCAATATAACACAAACCCGGATGCCCAGTTGTAGAAGATAAAGATAAAGATGAGGGGCATAAACTGCATCAATTTCGCTTGCATGTTGTCGGTCGTTGGTGTCATATTCCCAACGAATTTCTGTTGGAGCCAAGTTGTCAACCCGTTTATGATAGGCAATAGACGTATCGCATCTATCTGCGTGAAGATCAAAGGGATCGTGAAAGGCAGCTCGATGAGCGTATCGGGTGCAGAGAGGTCATCAATCCAGAGAAAGAAGGGTGCACCACGTAGCTCGACTGCACTGCCGAGGAGTGCGAAGAGTGCCCAGAAAATAGGGATTTGTGGGAGCCACGGAATACAACCGCCTAACGGGTTAACGCCGTTTTCCTTATAGAGGCGCATTGTTGCGCGATTGAGTTTTTGTGGATCGTCTCTGTATTTCTCCTTCAATTCGAGCAGTTGCGGTTGCAGCTTCTGCATCTTTTTCATAGAATTATGCGCTTTGCGCGTGAAGGGATAAGAGATTATCTTGACGAAAGCCGTCAAGAGGATAATCGAGATGCCGTAGTTCCCGCAGACCGCGTGTACCCCTTTGAATATCCAGAGCATCCCCCATGCGATGAGCGAAAAGAATCCGAAGTCGATAATCTTGGAGAGACGGACAGGGTTCTCTTCACTCTCTGGCGTATTCGGTGCTTCAATGCTTTTAAGAATCGTATCGTCTTTCGGTCCGATGTACAGTCGGAAGGATTGCATCTCCTTCTGCCCAGCTGTGAGATAAAAACTTGGCATAACGAGTGATGCGGTATCCGTTGCCGCGGTGACATTGATATCTGTGAGCGTATTTGCCTGTGGTGTCTCTGTTAGTTTATATGTTGCTGCGAGTTGCGGGTCGGGTATCATGAGTGCGCTGAAATATTGGCTATCCATCCCTGCCCAGCGGACTGTAACTAAGGCTTGTTCCGACTTGAGTTGGCGTTCAGGTTTCCCCTCACCGATATAGGCTTTCGCGCCTTCCTGGACGCGCCTGCCGCGTTTACCGCTCCTTTTTTCGTGGGGTAGCAGATCGGCATTGATACCGCGTCCCCACTGCAGCTCATATCCATTTACGGGCTCGGTTCCACCCATGAGCAGCGGTTCCTCGGAGATATTTTGGAAGGTTACCGCCATATCAACAAAATAGGTGCCGGGACTGAAGGTAAACTGCTTTGCTACGCGTAGTTTTTCTCCAATTGTTGTCGTGAACGTGAGCGTTTCTTTGGCTTGTCCGTTTGTAATGTCAATCTCGGATTGATCTGCCCTCCATGTAGCCCGAAGTGCGTCAAGTTGTAGCTGCGAATTCGCAAACCGGAGTGCAAGGCAATCCAGTGCATTCTCAGGAATCAGATTTAAAGGTGCGTTAGCCCGATCCGAGCGGTCTGGAAAATGGCTGAGCCGCCACTGTTTGGCGATTGCGAGTTTTTCGTTAAAGATAATATGGTAGTTATCGGTTCGGACGTTGACCATTGCATCGTCCGGGCTCTCCTCAACGGCAGTCCAGAGATCCGAACTGATGGGTGCATCGGGTGCGTCGGGTGTTGCCTGCGTCGTAGGATCAATTGGCGTTTCGCCTGTGTCTGATGCGACAGGTGTCTCCTCAGTCGGTGGAATTTCATTGGGTTTCGGTGCGAGAAACAGGCTCCAAGCGATCATGACAGCGATCATTAGAACCAATGCGAGAATGTAACGTGCGCCCATTGAGATTAGGTGCTCCTCATTTTATGTCTATTTTAGAAATTAATTTCCGAAGTCCGCATCCGTTATTTCAACGGATCAAAGCCACCAGGGTGATATGGGTGGCATTTTGAGAGTCGTTTGAGTGTTAGCCAGCACCCTTTGAGCATTCCGTAGCGTTCTAAAGCTTCAATTGCGTATTGTGAGCATGTCGGGTAGAAACGGCACGCGGGCGGCAAGATCGGTGAAATAAAGCGTCTATAAAAACGGAGCGGGGCTGTGAGTAGCATTCGTCCACCCGCCAGTCTGCCCTCGCGCTGCTTTTCGGGCTGTTCCCTGTCTTTTCGACACTGTTTACAATGCACCACGCCTATTTCCCTCTAAAGGTACTCAGTTTTCATTCCAGTTCCCGCCGCGCTGGCGTGAACCGTTGAAGATCGCCGCTTTCTGGAACAACTGTGCCAACGCATTCTGTGTCTCCTGACATGCGAGCCGACATGCGGGTGTCCTGCCGACGACAACAATATCGTATCCTACCTCCACTTGTGTGCGTAATTCCCGAAAGGATTCACGAATTAATCGCTTGACGCGATTCCTTTGCACACTCTTCCCGACTTTCTTGCTGACGGTTATCCCGAGCCGGAGGCGATTGAAGTGGTTACGTAGCACGTATATCACGAAGTAGCGATTCCAATACTTATTGCCCTTCTGATACGCGCGCCGGAACTCCCAAGACTTTTTTAGTTTTTCGGGATCTTGCATGATTTAGTTGATATACAGATATTTTCTCCACGACGGGTGGCACCCCCGAAAATGACGGTTGAGCTGCAAATATGTTAAGATTGAAGGTGTTTTGGGTTGGCGTGCAAGTTTTAGGCGCGTCTCGTAGAGCAGCTTATTTCCTTTTTTGTTATTACACTTTTTGCAGGCTGTCACGACGTTTTCCCACGTCGTCTCGCCGCCGCGAGAGATCGGGACCACGTGGTCAAGTGTCAGCTGCACCGTCGGCAACTCCTTATAGCAGTATTGACATGTATACTGATCGCGGACGAGGACGTTCCTTCGTGAAAATTTGACGACACTCCGCGGGACGTGAACATATCTTACTAAACGGATGACATGCGGTACTTTTATCGCAGCACTTGGCGAATTAATCTCGATGTCTGAGACTTCTTCCGTCTGTGCGGTGCCTTTGAAAACCATTTTCATAGCGCGCCGGAGGTTGCAAACGTTGATCGCTTCGTAACTTGCGTTGAGTACTAAGACAGACATTTCCACTTGCAGTCCCTCTACCTTGACGATTAGCTCTACAACATTATCTCTTATGTATTTTAACATATTTTCGGCGGAATTGCAACTAAATTAGATACAACCGACTCACGGTTTTGTGTATAATATGTGGTTACAAACACACTCAGACACGTAGAAAGGGTTCTCAATGCAGCAGAGGCTACGAAATATTACTGTAATTTTGAGTTGGGCATTTATATTCAATAGTTATGCAGCCGACATCCAATTTGTGGATGTTACCGAATCCGCCGGTATCCATTTTGTGCACGCGGGTGGGATTGACCTGCGCGTGGTGCCAGCACTTGTCGGTTCGGGTGCAGCGTGGCGGGACTACGACAATGATGGTTGGCTGGATCTTTATATCGCCAACGCTGCGTTAGTGCGCCCTGCGCCGGACGCGGTGTTCCCAAAAAATGCGCTATATCGGAACAACGGCGACGGCACTTTCACCGATGTAACCGATGCAGCTGGGGTCGGTGACACCGGATGGGGTATGGGCTGCGCCTTCGCAGATTATGATAACGATGCCGATGCCGACCTATACGTCACCAACTACAAGGCAAATATATTCTATCGGAACAACGGCGATGGGACTTTCAAACGCTTTTCATCTGGTGCAGGTGGGATTGGCCACAACGGCTTCGGTGCGGGTATCGCATGGGGAGACTACGATACCGATGGGTACTTAGACCTCTATATCGGTAATTATATCGAATATACAAAAGTTCCACAAGGCGACGAGGTTTTTTTTCCTTACGATTTTTTCGGTCAGACGAACATTCTTTATCTCAACAAGGGGGACGGCGGTTTCATCAATATTACGGATGCTGCGAAGGTGAACGGCGGGTTTCATCTGACGCTTGGGGTCGCCGCGGCGGATTACGATACCGATGGCGATCTGGACCTCTATCTCGCCAATGATACCGACCAGAACATCCTCTATCGGAACGATGGTGAGTTAACTTTCACGAATACAAACCGTCCAGAGGCAAGAAGCCGGACCGGCGACATCCGAAGCGGTATGGGGGTCACTTGGGGTGATTATGATACCGATGGCGACTTGGATCTTTTCGTTACCAACTGGCTTGATGAGAACAATGTGCTCTATAGAAACGACGGTGATGGCACGTTCAGCGATGTCTCCGCGCGGAGCAGCGTTTTTGAGTCCGGGTTGGATAAAACATGTTGGGGAACGGCGTTTTTTGATGCTGATAACGACGGCGATCTGGACATATTTTTTTCGGCGGGTCACATTGATCCCGCTGCATGGGAAGCACATGGGCAAGCGGATGTCTTTCTGCAGAACAATGGAGACGGCACTTTCAGGGACATTTCCGAGGCTGTCGGTCTCCGAGAATCCGACGCTTATGGTGTCGGCAGAGGCGTGGCGGTCGCGGATTATGATGCCGATGGCGATTTGGACCTGTTCATTGTCAACAGCGGTGGGAAACCGACCTTGCTCCGAAACGAGGGTGGTAATCGACAGCATTGGCTCCAGATTCGCACGATTGGTACGGTCAGCAATCGGGATGGTGTTGGTGCGCTCGTTAAAGTGAGTGCAGGGGATCTCCATCAGGTCCAGCAGGTGACGGCGGGGGATAGTTACCTCTCACAGAGCAGCCTTGATGTCGAATTCGGGCTTGCCCATCACAAGGTAGTGGATCGGATTGTTATCCGGTGGCCGAGCGGTACTGTGCAGACGTTGACGGACGTAGCAGCGAATCAGCGGCTTGTTGTGGTTGAGGCGGAATAGTTTTCAGTACGATTTTTCTGCGAAAAACCTTTCAGTTGTCAGAAGAAATGTTGGCAGTCCAGTTTCCTTTGAAAACTGAGTACTGAAAACTTTGAAAAAAAGATTTGAATTTGTGACAGATATATGTTATTTTTAAAATACTTGTAC
>VXZK01000062.1 GCA_009845545.1 Candidatus Poribacteria bacterium | reverse complement strand
TATATAGACAGTAATAATAACCAATTTTCTGCTGAAAGTCAACTTTGTTACAACAACAGCAATTTCTGAACCATGCGTTTGGCCTTCTACAACATATTTCCATTCACCACTTTGTAAATCTCTTTGCCTACCAACAATTTTACCCGTGAGAAGAGCATTTTCTATGTCAAAACTTGTGAGGTCGTCCTGATCCATCTCATCTTCAGCGTGGAGTGTCAAAACATATTCTTGATTCTGAACTTTTTCTTGAATCTCTTGGAGGATTTGATTAAGCATATCTTACTAGCTGTTATCGGTTGCATTCACGGTCCTCATGGACAAAATCGTCTATAAAATATAAATTATGTGAGCAACGGTTTCAACCACCGCTTTGCCGTTTCTATCTCCATGCCGGTGCGTTCTGCATAATCCGCAACCTGATCCTCCCCGATTCTACCGATACTGAAATACCGCGCCTCTGGATGCGAATAATACCAACCACTCACAGATGCCGCCGGAGCCATCGCCAGACTCTCAGTGAGAGAGATCCCCGTATTTTCTGTTGCATTCAACAGATCGAACAACACCCGTTTTTGGTTATGGTCGGGACATGCAGGGTAGCCGGGTGCCGGACGGATCCCTCGGTATTTTTCGGCAATCAAGGCATCGTTATCCAACGTTTCATCAACGGCATACCCCCAAAGTTTCGTGCGGACGTGCTGATGCATCTTCTCCGCGAACGCCTCTGCGAGCCGATCTGCCAACGCCTTTGCCATGATACTATTGTAGTCGTCCTGCTGCTGTTCAAATTCGGCACAGAATTCGGAGACACCGATACCCGTTGTCACCGCAAACGCTCCGATATAGTCCTGCAGCGTTGTCGCCTTCGGCGCGATGAAATCACCGAGGCTGAGATTCGGTCTCGTGAACGGCTGTTCCGTCTGTTGGCGTAGGTGGTGCAGTGTAGCAATGGGTTCCGTCCGCGCTGCGTCGGCATAGATTTCAGTGTCTTCACCGACACCGTTGGCAGGGAAAAGCCCAACGACAGCGCGTGCCTGAAATCTTTTCTCTTCGACAATGATACGCAAAAGTGCTTCCGCATCTTTAAGGAGTTTTCGTGCTTCTTCACCGACCTCCGGATTTTCCAATATTTTTGGATACTTACCACGGAGTCCCCAGGTCGTGAAAAACGGACTCCAGTCGATGTAGTCAACGAGTTTCTCCAAAGCATAGTCATCAAAGACCGTAACACCTACTGTTGAAGGTTCAGAGGGACGGTAATTCTGCCAGTCCGGCATGAATTTCCGTTCTTGGGCAACAGCGAAGGCAAGCAGGTTCGCCTGTTTCCGATTTTTCGCACGGTGTTCTCGGATGTCTGTATATTCTTCACGGATTTGTTCGGTGAACGCCCCCTGTTTTTCACTGCTCATCAAATTGCTGACAACGCCAACACTTCGGGACGCATCTTTGACGTGGATCGTTGAACCGTTGTAAGCGGGTTCAATTTGAACAGCAGTATGTATCTTGGAGGTGGTCGCGCCGCCGATGAGGAGTGGGATACGGAAGCCTTCCCGTTCCATCTCTTCAGCGACATGTACCATTTCATCTAACGATGGTGTGATGAGTCCACTTAATCCGATAATATCGGCGTTCTCTTGCCGTGCCGTCTCCAGAATATCTTCCGCAGGCACCATCACGCCGAGATCGATAACTTCGTAATTGTTGCAGCCAAGCACAACACCGACGATATTCTTACCGATGTCGTGTACATCGCCTTTCACCGTCGCCATCACAATTTTGCCTCTGGATCGGATAGCACCTTCCGCTTGTTCTTTTTCAATGAAGGGTATGAGGTGTGCGACTGCTTTTTTCATCACGCGCGCACTTTTGACCACTTGCGGCAGGAACATTTTACCGTCCCCGAAAAGCTCACCGACGCGGTTCATACCGTCCATCAGCGGTCCTTCGATCACCTGTATCGGCCGTTCGTATGTCAGACGTGCTTCTTCCGTGTCTGCTTCAATGTATTCGATAATCCCTTCAACGAGTGCATGACTGAGCCGTTTTTCAACAGGGAGTTTCCGCCATTTTCGACTCACACGCTTCTTTTTCCCTTTCCGTTGCAGCGTGCCAGCGAGCGTGACAAGTCTATCCGTGGCATCTTCTCGCCGGTTGAATAGGACATCCTCCACTGCTTCGAGAAGCGTTTTCGGTAGGTCGTCATAGACCGCGAGTTGCCCGGCATTGACAATTCCCATGTCCATACCGGCATTGATGGCGTGGTAGAGGAACGCTGCGTGCATCGCCTCTCGTACCGTATCGTTGCCACGGAAGGCGAAAGAGATATTGCTAACGCCGCCACTCACCAAAGCGTCCGGACAGGTGGTTTTAATCGCCTCACACGCCTCAATAAATGCAGTCGCGTATGTGTTGTGTTCCTCAATGCCGGTTGCAACGGCGAAGATGTTCGGATCAAAGATGATGTCTTCTGGTGGAAACCCGACCTCTTCTGTCAAGATTCGGTACGCCCTACGGCAGATCTCCACCTTCCGTTCATAGGTATCGGCTTGCCCCGCTTCGTCAAACGCCATGACAATAACGGCAGCACCGTATCGACGGATCAGGCGCGCTTTCGCCAAGAAATCTGCCTCGCCTTCTTTCAAGCTAATCGAGTTGACGACCCCTTTTCCCTGAATGCACGCCAACCCGGCTTCTATCACTTCCCATCGGCTCGAATCCAGCATGATAGGCACACGACTGATGTCCGGTTCAGCAGCGATCAGGTTCAAGAACTTAACGATTGCGGTTTTGGCATCTAACATCCCTGCGTCCATGTTAATATCGATGAGTTGCGCGCCGTTTTCCACTTGGTCGCGGGCAACCTCTAACGCGGTTTCGTAGTCCTCATTTTTAATGAGTGTCGCGAATCGGCGTGAGCCTGTTACGTTTGTCCGTTCACCAACGTTAACAAAGAGAGAATCCGACGTAATGTTAAACGCCTCTAAACCGCTCAGCCGGCAGGCGCGCTCTTGGGGCATCGGTTGACGCGGCGAGTATTCAGCGGCGACTTTGGCAATCGTTTCGATATGTTCAGGTTGGCTTCCGCAACATCCACCGACGATATTGACGAAGCCGTTTTGCGCGAATTCATGCATCCAATCTCCCATTTCCGCGGGTGTCTGTGTATACTGACCGAGTTCGTTGGGGAGTCCAGCGTTCGGGTAGCAGATAACAGGTACGTCCGCCATCTTTGCCATTTCTGCGAGGTAGGGACGGATCTGTTGCGCGCCAAACCCGCAGTTCAATCCGACAGCGAGCAGGTTGGCATGCCGAACAGAGTTCCAAAACGCTTCAACCGTTTGCCCGGAAAGGTTACGTCCGCCACCGCCGCTTCTGTCAGAGGAGACGATAAGCGGGATGTCGATGCCTCGCGTCTCTGCAAGCGTTTGTATCGCAAAGAGCGCGGCTTTACAATTGAGTGTATCCATAACGGTTTCAACGAGGAGAAGATCAACACCGCCGTCAATTAAGCCTTCTGCTTGCGTTGTGTAGGCAGAAACGAGTTGTGAAAACGTGATATTTCGATAGCCGGGGTCGTTAACGTTCGGCGAAATGGTGCAGCTGCGATTCGTCGGTCCCATGCTTCCGGCAACGAAACGCGGTTTCTTTGGCGACGTCCATTTATCTGCAACTTCACGAGCGATGCAGGCAGCTGCATAGTTCACCTGATACGCGATATCTTGGAGCTGATAATCTGCCATTGAGACAGACGTACTCGTAAAGGTATTGGTTTCGATGATGTCCGCACCAGCACTACAATAGTTTGCGTGTATTTCTCGGACAATGTGCGGTTGTGTTATAGAGAGTAGGTCGTTATAACCTTTGAGTTCGCAGGAGTGATCTGCAAACTGGTTTCCGCGAAAATCTGCCTCTGTGAGCCGATAGGTCTGCAACAGCGATCCCATCGCACCGTCAAGAATCAGAATCCGTTTTTCCAGTTCATTTCTAAGATGTGTGATGCGTTCAGTATCTGCCATATTTTTAATTTACCTTGCGGAGGCACAACATACGTTTCAACTATAAAGTGCGTTCCATAAATCCGCGCTCCATTACATTACGAGCTACGGGTTTTGAGGCGATATTTTTAATTTACCTTGCGGAGGCACAACATACGTTTCAACTATAAAGTGCGTTCCATAAATCCGCGCTCCATTACATTACGAGCTACGGGTTTTGAGGCGATATTAAGGGAAACACTTTGTTGGACGAAAACATGTTAACAGCCAACTGCTATTTATGCTACCATAGCGCGACATGCAGCTGTCCTATGCCTACATTACGTGTTATAATATACCACATAAAAAGCCACTTTGTCCATTTAAAGTCTACGAGATCGCCATGCAAAACCGAAACGAAGAACTTCAACGTTCCGAACATTCCCATAAATACGCGATCCATTTCGATATACTACCAGAGATTTCCTATCTCAATCAGGAGTTAACAGTCTTAGTTGCGGACCTTTTACCGATCTTTCACAACTTCCCGCAAGATGTCTGGATTTCCGAAAAGGAGGTAGACGAAGGTCTCGATTTTTGTCGGGTAGTTTTCTCGGTATCTGCCGAGTCCCCGGATGCAATCAAAACTTTTGGCAACTGGTTTCAAGCGATCTTCCGTGAACCGTCTGTCGCCGAAGTTTTAGAACGCCTCGTCGTGCACGCTTTGGAGGAACCCAACGCTGCCGAGGTTATGCTGACAGATTGGACGCGGTTGGCGAATTAGCCAAAAAAGCGTTGACATCCAAAAATAAAACAGGTATAATATTAGGTGAAAATCAGTTTCCAAAACACGATTTGGAAAAACAGGAGATGGTGATGAGCCGACGAACCAATTGGCGTACTGTGTTGCGTAAATCTACGGGATTCCAAAAGTTTCTATTAGCAGTGCCGCTCCTTTCTTTGCTGCTTGTTAGCAGCGCGTATTCGCAAAATGTTGATGAAATTTTTCAAAATTTCAAACAGGCTTATGATAAGTCTGATAATTTCGGTGCAAATTTTGAGGAGACAACGTTGTTTGCGAATAAGAAAAGTGTCGCTCGCGGGCGGATTGTTTTTAGGAAACCGAATTTACTCCGTAGGGAGTACGTAGGGAAAAAAGATGCCTCTAAAGTCCTCCAAATTACTGTTTTTGATGGGGAGTACGGTTGGACGTATACACCAACGCTCAAACAAGTGAATAAGATGAAATTGGACAACCCGAAGGGGCAGTTATTTCCGGGCATCGGGGCATCACTTGATGATTTTGAAGCGATGTATGATATGGCACTTGTCCCTGACGAATTCGCGAATCCGAAAGGGATACACAACATTGAGTTCACCCCGAAAAAAGGCTTGGCGAATCCGGCCGTGAAAGAGAAATTTCAAATCTGGGTAAAGTCCGAGGGGTGGCTCCCCGTTCAAGTTGGACACGAAATTGAACTTGAAGACGGATCCCGTCAAAGCGCGATTGTTAAATTCTCGGAAATTAAACGCGATAAAAAACTTGCACCGGACCTTTTCAAGTTTGTGGTGCCTGAAGATGCCGAGGTCATCGATCTCTCCGAAAATTAGAGACTCGCTCCAATGATGAGAGAATCTCTGATGTGTCGGCAATATACATTATGGATTTCGGTACCCTTTTTCGGTTGGCAAATCTCCTAACGCTTTTACGGCTATTCCTGATACCGCCTTTCATTTTCTGTTTTCAAGCAGATATGATGGTGCCTGCCTTCGCTATTTTTGGTCTCGCTGCGCTAACAGACAATATTGATGGAAAAATCGCGCGGAGGCAAGGTGTCACCAACTTCGGGAAATTCATGGACCCGCTCGCGGATAAATTGTTGATCGGTGCCGCCTTAATCTGTTTAGCCCTTTTTGAGGGCATCGGTGGCGGACTCATCCCGATGTGGATGGTTGTCGTCATTATGGGGCGTGAAGTCCTTGTTACGCTTTTGCGGATTGTTTTCATCACAAAGTACGGGCAGGTCGTCTCCGCAAGCCAGTGGGGGAAATACAAGATGACTTCACAACTAATTGTTATTGCTATCGGTTTAGTTCTGCTGGCGGTCCAGAACGAGCAGACCGCTACATTTGTATTGAAAACCCGGGGACCGATCTATTTTATGATGTATCTACCCTTGGTACTCACAGTCGGGTCTGGTGTGGAGTTCTTCGTTAATAACCGCAAAGCTTTATCCGCACTGATTTTTTCAACCGGTTACGATCCAGAAGCAGGTGCGTGATGTCCACAACTAAAGGTGAAAGGGTTCGGTGTTTTGTAGCCATCGAAATACCAAAACCGATACAGGCGTTGTTGAAGCCTGTACAGACACACCTTCAATCCTTGGGAAAGTCCCGCGTTCACGATCATCGTGATCGCGTGCTTTCGCCAATTCGCAAAACTTCATGGACAAAAACTGGCAACTTTCATCTGACCTTAAAGTTCCTCGGTGATGTCGATTCTGAAGCGGTGGGTGCTGTGAGTGAAGCGGTTCAGAACATCGCCGCGACACAGTCTCCATTTTCTATTGAATTCGGTGGTATCGGCGCGTTTCCCTCGCTGGCGCGGCCGCGAGTTATCTGGGTCGGTATCAAACACGGTGCAGCGACTGTCTCACACCTTGCGAAAGCCGTGAATCTTGAACTGAAGCCTCTCGGTTTTCCAACGGACAATCGCTTTCATCCGCATCTTACACTCGGACGCCTCAAAAGTCCGATAAATCTTCAACCGCTAAAAAACCTTCTACGTCAATATGATACAATTGATGAGGCAATGGTGCGTGTCAATGAAATCACTGTCATGCAAAGCCAACTTCACCCTAATGGAGCGACTTATACGCCTTTGAACGTATGCCATTTTTCAGCGCGAAATCGGGGTTAGAAACCCCGCCCACAAGAGAAATAAAGGAGAAACCTTAGAACATGTTAGATGAACAAAAACAGAAAGCTATTGACCAGGCGATCTCACAAGTGGAACGTGAATTCGGTAAAGGGGCTATTATGCGTTTCACAGACAATGATATTGTACCTGTTGAAGCGATCCCGACCGGCGCACTCGCGCTGGACCTTGCCCTCGGGGTAGGCGGTGTACCGCGCGGGAGAATCATTGAAATTTTCGGACATGAAGGTACCGGTAAGACGACTTTGGCACTTCATATCGTCGCCGAAGTACAAAAATTAGGCGGCACGGCTGTGTTCATTGATGTTGAACATGCACTTGACACCACCTATGCTCGAAATATCGGGGTCAATATGGAAAACCTGTTGATTGCGCAACCCGATGCAGGCGAACAAGCGTTGGAGATTGTTGAGACGCTCATCCGGAGTGGTGCTATCGACTTGGTAGTTGTTGATTCTGTCGCGGCATTGACACCCCAAGCTGAGATTGAGGGTGAAATGGGGGACGCACATGTCGGATTGTTACCGCGTCTGATGTCCAAGGCACTGCGAAAGTTGTCCGGTGTTACCAATAAGTCCCACACGTGTGTGATCTTTACCAACCAGATTCGGCAAAAAATCGGGATTATGTTCGGGAACCCGGATACCACGCCCGGTGGACTCGCACTTAAATTCCATGCCTCTGTCCGATTGGAACTCCGCCGTGGGAACCAGATTAAGGAAGGTAATGAGGTAGTCGGAAGCGGTGTACGCGTCAAAGTGGTGAAAAATAAGGTCGCACCACCTTTCAAAGAGGCTGAATACGATGTTACCTTCGGAAAAGGTATTTCTAAAGAGGGAAATCTCTTAGATATTGCCGTTGACAACGAGTTTATCCAGAAAAGTGGGTCTTGGTTTGCCTACAACGGGGAACGCATTGGACAAGGTAGGACAAATGCTAAGAAATATTTGCAGGATAACCCAGACATTGCGGCAGAAGTTGAGGCGAAGGTCCGTGAAGCGATGAGTATATCCCCAGACGCGGGTGCCGGCGCGATTCCCGAACAGGAAGGTGATGTCCACGAGACTGTTGAGGAAGTGGAATAGGCCTCAAACTTGGTTTTGTTGATGTTTTTCTTGACACTATTTTTTCAAAGTGCTATACTCTAATAAAATGGTTGTCAGTCGTCGGTTATCGGTTTGGCTTTTGAAATTAGAAAATCTTTTTCTATCTCGGACGTTCTTATTGATAACGACGGTTACAAGAAACTGTTAGAGAATCAGAAACCTCTTAACTGAAAACTGATAACCGATGATCGATAACTACTTGGAAAGTGAGAACTTGACGTATGGCTATCAAAAGAGGAAATTCCGAGGATGCCTTTGAAGAGCAAAAGACGCTCGATGTTGTCTGGTATCAACAGCAGATGCGTGCACTTCAAGGAACAATTGACATGCTTGAGGGGGAACTCGAAAGCATGCGGCAGCAGCAGCGAGTTGTCCATGTCAAGGAACTTGAAACACAGCTTTATGAGACGCAACGGGAATTGATGGCGGCAGAACGACGCAACAAGCGCTTGACAAGCACCTTGCAAGAAGCCAAGGAGAAGCTGCAAATCCTCAAAGAAAAAGTCGCTCAACTCAGTGCTCCTCCCAATAACTACGGCGTCTTCCTCGGCGCGAACGAAGATGATACTATCGATATCGACATCAGCGGCAGAAAATGGCGTGTCAATATGGATCCAGTCCTCAAGGGGAAACCGCTTGCAGTCGGACAAGAGGTTATTGTCAATAGCGGAATGAACGTTGTCGCTATTAAAAGTGCGGAGAGACACGGCGACGTTGTGAAAATTAAAGAACGCATTGAAGATGAACTCGCTATTGTGAGCCTCCGCACCGATGAAGAACGCGTCGTTAGAATCGCTGAATCTCTCAAAGAAGTACCCCTGAAAACCGGTGATAATGTACTCCTCAACCATACGACAAGTATGCTCATGGAAAAACTTCCGAAACGCGAAGTTGAAGACTTACTGCTTGAGGAGGTCCCGGATATCGGTTATACGGATATCGGCGGGCTTGATACACAGATAGAAGCCATTCGCGATGCAATCGAGCTGCCCTATCTCTATCCGAAAGAGTACGAGGAGTTTAACCTCTCACCGCCCAAGGGCGTTCTCCTGTACGGCCCCCCGGGATGTGGTAAAACCTTGATAGCCCGAGCCGTGGCGAGTAGTATCGCCGAACGCGTCCGAAAAGAGAGCGGTAACGATGAAGTTCGCGGTTATTTCATCAACATTAAGGGACCTGAACTGCTCAATAAATATGTCGGCGAAACGGAACGTAAGATCCGTGAAGTTTTCCAAAAAGCGCGTGATAAGTCGAAGGAAGGGTTTCCTGTTATTATCTTTTTCGATGAGATGGATTCACTTTTCCGTTCCAGAGGCATGGGCATCTCATCGGATATGGAATCGACACTCGTGCCGCAGTTTCTCTCCGAAATAGATGGCGTTGAAAACTTACGCGATGTCATTGTCATTGGCGCGAGCAATCGCCAAGATCTGCTTGACCCAGCGGTTTTACGACCCGGCAGACTTGATATTAAAATTAAAATCGATCGGCCCAACCAAGAGGGTGCTAAAGACATTTTCGCAATATATCTGACCCCCGAGCTTCCGTTCGCTAAAAATAGTTGTCAGCAATTCGGCGGTGATACACAGGCGGTTGCTGACCACTTCATTGATGAAGCCGTCCGTGAGATGTACGCCACCACGGATGAAAATCGGTTTATTGAGGTGACTTATACCCGCGGTGAACGGGAAACTCTCTTTTTCAAAGACTTCGTCAGTGGCGCAATGATTGAAAACATCGTTTCACGCGCAAAAAAAGCAGCGATCAAACGCTTTATCAGTTCTAATGGAACAGACAAAGGGATGTGTCTTGATGATCTCAAGGCAGCTATCCGGGAAGAATATCACGAAAATGAGGATCTGCCGAACACGACGAATCCTGACGATTGGGCAAAGATTTCAGGGCGTAAAGGCGAAAAGATCGTCAATATTCGGGCTTTGATTAATGAACCCGCACGCGATAAAAAACAGGATACCCGAGTCACCCGAGGCGGAACTTTTCTCTAAAGAATAGTTATAAGTCTGGTTTCTGGTCCTCATGTCTCTTTGTTACCTTTTCATTTCAATTCGGTAACAATGGCTCCTAAGAAGGACAAAATCCTCGGAGACCTCTTAACTAAAAACTTATAACTAATGACTAACAAGTATTAAAATGGAAATACCAATAATAATGGGAACAGAGACTGAGTACGGCATCTCAGTCAAAAATGCACGTGAGCAAGACCCGGTCGCTGCCTCTACTTTGGTGGTCAATGCTTATAAGACTTGTAGAGGCGATGTGCCGAGTACTGCTACTTCTGTCACATGGGATTACGATCAGGAAAGTCCATTAATGGATGCGCGTGGGTTTCTTGCAGAAACAGAAACACCGGTTTCCGAGGCGGACACCAGCAGTGCTGTTAATGACATTTTGATCAACGGCGGACGTTATTACGTTGATCATGCGCATCCTGAGTATTGTACGCCGGAATGCGCAAATGCGCGCGATCTCTTGCTATATGAAAAGGCAGGCGAATTAATATTAGAAGTCAGTCGGCGCGCAGCCGAACGGCTCCTACTTGACAATCAAGAAATTATCATATATAAAAACAACACCGATTACAAGGGGCATAGTTACGGCGCACATGAAAACTATCTCATGTCCCGTAAAGTCGCATTTGATGCCATTGTTGATGGATTGATGCCTTTCCTCGTTACGCGGATCATCATCACGGGGAGTGGCAAAGTCGGTGCTGAAAATGGCGGGCAGGCGGCGGATTATCAAATCTCCCAACGCGCGGATTTCTTTGAAAAAGAGGTTGGACTTAGCACTATGGTGAACCGACCCCTGATTAACACTCGTGATGAACCGCATGCTGATGACAAACTCTATCGACGTTTACACGTTATCGTCGGCGACTCGAACATGTCTGAATTCAGCATCTATCTCAAAGCAGGTATCACATCTATCGCACTCCAGCTCATCGAAAAAGGTGTTGTGGAAAAGAAATTCAACTTGAAGGATCCCGTCGCAGCGATAAAGCGTATCTCGCGCGACCTGTCTTGCAAAGAACAGATAGAACTTGCAGACGGACAACTGTGGTCACCCATAGAGGTGCAACGCGCTTACCTCAAACTTGCGCAGCAACATCTCACGCCTGAGGAACGGACCCCGGTTGTTGAAGATGTTCTCGAAAAATGGCAATTCGTGCTGGATAACTTGGAAATCGACCCAACGCGGCTCAGCCGCTATCTTGACTGGGTTATCAAAAAGAAGTTGATCGACGCGTACCGAAAACGGCACGGATACCAAGGGGACGACGCACATGTGCGGATGCTTGACTTGCAGTACCATGATATTCGTCCGGACAAAGGACTTTATATTAGATTACTCAAAAATGGGCATGTTAAACGCTTACTGAGCCATGAAGAAATTGTGCACGCAATGCGCTATCCACCTGTAGACACACGTGCCTATTTTCGCGGCACCTGTTTACGGAGGTTTCCGAAGCACATTTATAGTGCAAGTTGGAATTCGATGATTTTTATCGGTAAATCGGGCGGACTTGACAAAATTATGATGGATCGTCCCCACTTCGGGACACAAAAGATTGTTGGCGATCTGCTGAACAACTGTACAGCAGAGGAGCTCGTTAAGGAAATCCGAGGCAACGCTTCAAAATAACCATCTACCGTCAAACGTTAGAAAGAAATGTGATAAATCCAGATGTACACAGCTGGAGAATTGATGCAATGAATAAAGACCGGACGAGTATACAGCAATCCGAGTTTGTTGTAACAAACAAGCGGACGAATCTAAAGATAATTCCCTACATCGGCTGTAAAGCAGGTTTCAGTGATATTTTTGATAAAATCATACCTGATAACCTTCCCTGTCGTATTTATGATATATTTGGAGGCGGAGGGGCATTTTCTCTTTATGCATGCAATAGGTTTGGATCGCATCGCGTTACCTATAACGATAATAACCCTATTGTTGTAAACCTGATACGGCAAGTTCAAACCTCGCCACTTAGGTTATGGGAGCTATATAACGAACATTACAATAAATCTTCTACGGAGTATTATTACCAAGTCAGAGATCTATGTTGTTTAGAAAACGGGGTTGAGGGGGCGGCGAACTTCCTTTATCTTGCGAAGAACGCTTTTTCAGGAAAAATCAGATTCAATTCAAGCAACAAATTCAATTCGCCTATCAGAAAAGGGAGCTCATGTCCGAAAATAAATCTTGATTCATTGTTGAGTTTAAGTAAAACTATCCAAGACTTAACCATAATGAACGAGGATTATAAAGCGTTTGCTTGTGTCAATAACTCTTTGTTGTATCTTGACCCTCCGTATTTCAATAATACCAACGGTCATTATAATGGCATTCTCGATTTAGGTGAGTTCAATCAGTTTTTAAGGACTATAGAACTAAAAAATAAAGTAGTCTTATCCGAACAAAATCACCCAAATATATTTGACCTCCCTGAATCCTATACAGTTCGATCGATTACTTTAAGAAGGTCATTGCAGTATTTTACGCAAAATAAAAGCGAGGAAATGATTGCTTTCAATTATTAAAGGAGCAGTGAATGACAAACCAAAATGCAGCTCAAGGGACATATTATGAGAACTTATTTTCTCGCGAGATAGCTAAAGACCCACAAAATATTAAAAAAATTGCTGAGGCGTTTCCAGAACTTGTTCCGGAAAACCAAGAAATAGAATTCGTGATACGTGAAGGACAGTATGGAAAAAAATCTGATGTCTTTATTCACACAACAGAAGGTCACAATTTTAAAGCAAGTATTAAGTCGTTTAAAGGGATAGGGTTTAATCAAGTTACGCGCATGAAAATTGAAGCCTTTGTATACCGCTTCGGTTTCTCGGATGACTTTAAACAAGTTTTAGAAAAATCAACTATAAGAAAGGCAAGAAATTCCAAGATAAACTGGATTAGCCGTGAGGACACTGATTTTATTCTGCGTGAACTAAATCATGACAAAGCCTTTGGTATTCTAAAAGACGGCTTACAGGG
>VXZK01000228.1 GCA_009845545.1 Candidatus Poribacteria bacterium | reverse complement strand
GGGTTTAATGCAATTTTTAACAACTTTTTGCAAGTCCGAAACGACTAATTCCGAAGGAAAAAACCATGCCCAATCCAACGACAAATGCCGACAATCTATCACCGATCCCACTCACGGAAGAACAACGGTTTCTCTTTGATACCCGTGGATGGCTTTTGTTCCCAGGCGTACTCAGCGAAACAGAGATTAAAGAGATGCGTGAGTTCTGTTATCAACTCAAACAGGACCCCGAATCAATCCCCGAGCACCATCGTTCTTCTATCGGCGGTCCCCTCGAATCCCTAACAGATCATCCCGTTGTGTTGGGATTCATGAACGAGTTTCTGACCTCTGGTTATGCCAACGAGAATTGCTACGGATTCCGACTGGAAAGCACATTTCTAACCATCCGAGCGAACGGACACGACAATTTCCAACCGCACGGTGGGCGCGGGATGCTCAATTTCCCTGGCAACTCACATACGTATCATCTCCACCACGACAAAGCACACAGTGGATTGACGCGCGTCGTCTGGGAACTCAATCCAGTCAAGGAAGGCGGTGGGGGCACAATGTTCCTCACTGGTAGCCATAAAGGGGCGTTCCCTGCACCGAAATCAACGGGGGATCGCAATTCACCACTCTGGGAGGATTATACCTGCCCTCCTGGCTCCATGCTGGTTTTTACAGAAGCAATCACACACACCGGAGCAAAATGGACAGACGAAGAAGTCGATCGCGTCGCACTTTTCCAATGCTACAATACCGTTGGCAACAAATGGCATAAGTGGGACCCACATCCAAAGCACCTCAAAGAGATGCCGTTCAAACGTCAGACGCTCTTCCGTCCCGTCCACTGTCAAGACAATACGCCAACCTTAGATGCCGTATAGAAACCTGTTGAGTTTCACCTTGTTCAATCCAACTATGATTTCTTTGACTTTGAAACAATCCACTTATAATCTACGTTGTTGAAAAATGACAAAAAACGGAGCAGAATCCAAATATTTAAAAACATGAAGATTACGAATGTTAAATCCTTTGTATCAGAAAGCGGTCATTTCTTCGTGAAAGTCGAAACCGATGCCGGTATCTACGGTGTCGGAGAGGGCGGGTTACGCCGCCGTGCGCTCGCTTTAGCTGAAGTCATTCGCTCATTTGAGCCGTTCCTTATCGGCGCAGACCCGTTTCGGATTGAGCACCTGTGGCAAGTCATGTTCCGTGGCGGCTTCTTCCCCGGCGGGGTCGTCCAATCTGCCGCAGTGAGTGCCGTAGATATCGCACTCTGGGACATCAAAGGAAAAGCACTGAATGTTCCTGTCTATGAACTCTTGGGCGGACGCACCCGAGACAAAGTCGTCTGCTATCCGCATAACGGCGGTGGCTCGCTTGATGCAATCGTCGAGAGCTGTCGGCAAACCTACGAAGCCGGTTGGAAGTTCGTCCGATGGAGCGTGGTTGATCATTCTGACAGTAGTGGGACGTTTGAACCCAGACGTGCAATCCGAAACTGTATTAAGCAGGTGGAAGCCGTCCGTCACGCATTCGGCGATGATCTCGAAATACTGATTGACGTGCATACCCGCCTCGATCCAGCGGATAGTCTCGATTTCTGTAATAAGGTCGCACAGTACAATCCTTTTTTCATTGAGGACCCACTTCGGGCAGAAAATCCGGCGAGTCTCAGACGGCTGCGGCAGCAGACTTCCGTGCCGCTTGCTGTCGGCGAGCAATTCGATAGCAAATGGACGTTCCGAGAGGTCATAGAGGAAGACCTCATGGATTACTGTCGCGTCGATGTTTGCATCGCCGGTGGTTTAACCGAGGCACGTAAAATCGCAGGATGGTGTGAAACACATTACATCTACTTAGCACCGCATAATCCGTTAGGACCTGTATCCGCTGCGGCGTGTTTGCATCTATCTTTGTCATCGGCACTCCTCGGTGTACAGGAACTTCCACGCGCACCGATGTCTTCACTAACCGATGTCTTCCCCGTGCAGGTGCCTTGGGAATCAGGGTATCTCTTACCGCCTGAACGTCCGGGACTCGGGATCGAATTCAATGAGGACGCGCTCACCAATGTCACAACGCAAGAATACGGACCGCCCCACGGCTATCAACGCGACGACGGGGCCTATACGAATTGGTAACTTTAAAAGCGGTATTGAAATGTACAAGCCCCAGAGGAATCACGAATTAACCAGAAACCTGCTCGTAATGAAATTATGCCTTAAATGGCATAATTTGTCTTTGCTTTACATTTGGAGAGCAGAACAGGAGGCCATAGATAAAAAATGACAACCGCTGAAATTAAAGCGATGGCAACAGAATATATCATTAATACTTACGGCGACAGAAGCCTTGCATTCGTTAAAGGCGAAGGGCCCTATCTCTGGGATGCCGACGGTAAACAATACCTCGACTTCCTTGGTGGACTCGCTGTCAACGGTTTAGGACATTGTCACCCAAAAGTCGTAGAAGCCATCCGTGAGCAGGCTGGTAACCTGCTGCACACGTCCAACCTCTACTACATTCAACCGCAAGCAGAACTCGCAAAACTCCTTATCGATAACTCCGATATGGATCAGTGCTTCTTCTGCAATAGCGGTGCCGAAGCGAACGAAGCAGCGATTAAACTGGCGCGGAAATACACCAAAGACAGCGGCAGCACGGATGCCTATGAAATCATCACAATGGACAACTCGTTCCATGGACGCACAATGGCAACCATCACCGCCACTGCACAGACGAAATACCATGTCGGGTTTGAACCAATGCTTGAAGGTTTCAAATACGTGCCGTTTGACGATCTGGAAGCAACGGAAGCCGCTATCAGCGAGAAGACTTGTGCTATCTTAGTCGAACCGATTCAGTCCGAAGGCGGCGTTAATATGCCGAGCGAAGGCTACCTCCACGGATTACGTGAACTCTGTGATAAACATAATCTGCTACTGATGTTTGACGAAGTACAGACAGCAATGGGAAGATTGGGGACATTTTTCGGTTACCAAAGTTACGGCGTTGTGCCGGATGTGATTACGATGGCAAAAGCACTCGGTAGCGGTGTACCCATCGGTGCGATGTTAGCGAAACGACACATAGCAGAGAGCTTTGTACCCGGCACCCACGCAGCAACATTCGGTGGGAACCCGTTAGTCACTGCAGCGGCATCCGCAACCGTCAGAACGATCCTGGAAGAGAACCTCGCCGTGAACGCTGTTAAAATGGGGAACTATCTCGCAGGCGGACTCATGGAACTCAAGGATAAATATCCGATTAAAGAGATCCGTGGAAAAGGCTTACTCCGCGGCTTAGTCATGGAGGTTGATGCCAAACCGCTCGCAGCGCAATGCATTGAGAACGGGCTTGTCACGATATGCACCAACGATTACGTCCTCCGATTCTTACCACCGCTCAATATCAATGCAGGGCACGTTGAAGAAGCCGTTAATATCGTCGAAAAATCGATGTCGGAAGTTCTTTAAGATGCTATATCTGCCACGCCTATCCACTCATAGGAACGAGCTCCAGCCCGCGATTTTGTGGACGCTGTATGGCGTATGCCTCTCACTGTTTGCAGTCATTGTAGGATGTAGTCCCAGGACCTCCACAGCGCAATTGTCACCCGCCACCCGTGCGGAAGTGGACGGCATCCTCAATACACTGCAAGCGAGATACCTTCTTACCGACTCTTTAAAGATAACCCAGATGGCAGTAACTATTGAGGAGGGTGAACAGCGCGAAGAAATCCGGGAATCGTTGTGGTATAAGAAATCGGAAAATGATGGGGAATTGCTCCTGATCCAAGCATTAGGCCCCATCAACGAACCACGCGCAGTCGCAATCGCCAATCAAGACAAGAATCAATTCGTACTCGCGCTTCTGAACGAAGAAAGAACTTACCACGGGGCACTATCCGACGGGGCTTTAAAAGAGATTTTTGGTGTAGACCTGCGCGTGTCAGATGTGTTGAGTGCGATCTTCGCCAATCCGTTCCTTGACGGACGCACGGATAATTTCACATCGGTTGAAAGTTCCGGTGCAAAATTTACCATCACGCGTCCAGGGATCAAAGAGGGACATGTAGAAACCGTCACCCTGTTTGTCCGTGAAGGTGATCCCCGAGTGACGGAGTGGCACATCTACGATAAAAATGGGGTGCTTCAGCAACGCGCCACTTTTTCCGACTATCGCAGCGTGGGCGGCATTCTACGGCCACATAAGGTCGAAATCGAACGTCCGCTCGAACAGACGCGGGTCGCTGTGAAAATCACTAAAATCGAATTGAACGTTGAGATTAAGGATAGCAAGTTTGACCCCGCACCGTTTCTATCCGAAGATTTTGAAACCATCCCCTTGTCGGAATTAGCGCAATAACAGAAAACATCGTGCGAAATATACGAGTCCGCGCTCACGCGAAAATCAACCTCTACCTAAATGTCGTCGGAAAGCGCGAGGACGGCTATCACAACCTCGAAACAATTTTCCATTCCATCGGTTTGCACGACGATGTTATCCTCCGCAAACAAGAGACGAAAGGCATAACGGTTCACTGTGAACATCCAGGGGTCCCGTGCGATTCGCGTAATCTGGCATATCAAGCGGCGCAGCTGCTCAGCAATGCCGTCCGGGGCATCGGCGGTATCGCAATAGACATCCACAAACGGATTCCGGTGGCTGCTGGACTCGCAGGCGGAAGTGCGAACGCTGCCGCTGTCCTTCACGGTGCAAACGAACTTTTTCGACTCGGTTTGACACAAGAAACCCTGATGCACTTTGGGGCACAGTTAGGCGCAGATGTTCCGTTTTGCCTGCACGGCGGTGCAGCATTCGGGCAAGGCATCGGCGACCAACTCACGCGTCTTCCCGCACTCCCCGATCTACCCCTTCTCCTTTTAAACCCCGGCATTGAAATATCGACCGCGGCTATTTTTAAAAAGTTAAACTTTCCCTTGACAAAACGTGAAAAAGACAGTATAATTATAAGGACTTACATGGAAAAAGGGGATATTCTCAGCATTGGGAAAAATCTTTACAACCTTCTTGAGGTCCCCGTTTTTTCCAAGCATCCCGAAATCGCTGCGCTGAAAACCGAATTATCTACGCAGTCCGGTTGTTGTGGCGCGTTGATGTCAGGGAGCGGTGCGACGCTGTTCGCTATGATGCATGACAGTGAAGCCGCACGCCAGAGCGAATCACACTTCAGAAACAAGGTTAACTTTTGCGAGACGACGGTAACCAGTCCTGTCGGTGTATACATTGATGATTAATTAAAGGGCGGTGGCCAAGCGGTAAGGCACAGGTCTTTGGCACCTGCATGCGTAGGTTCGAATCCTACCCGCCCTGTCTCCTTTTTGATACGGCTCCTGAATCTATGAAAAAGTTTTTTTAACGAGCAGGTTTCAATAATATCAGAAACTTTAGCACAGAATGAAATAGAGTGCGGATTTAAGAAACGTACTCAGGAGCCTAAACGCACGAATTTTAACCGCAAGGAAAAGTAAAAAAACAAAATGCTACAAGCAAAATTAGAGGTTCAACAACGCGACACTTTCGGGAAGCAGAGCGCACGGGACCTGCGCCGTAAAGGTGGGGTCCCCGCTGTGTTGTATGGGCGCGCCCAAGACACCGTGCCGATTCAACTTAACGCACGAGCCTTCAACCAATTTCTACGAACGTACGGCGAAAACGTCGTCATTAATATGGTAATCGGTGAAGCGGAGAGTGAAACCGTTGTTATCAAAGAAATTCAACGCCACCCGGTCGAAAAGCATACGTTGGTCCATGCGGATTTCATCAGAATCTCGCTCGATGAGCCTGTAACATCAGCCGTGCCAATAGTCTTGGAAGGCAGTCCGCCCGGCGTGCAGGAGGGAGGGGTCCTCGAATTTCCGCTCCGCCATGTGTCACTTCACTGTCTGCCTATGCGCACGCCGACCGATATTTCGGTTGACGTGGGTGAATTGGATATCGGTGATTCTATCTACGTGAGCGATTTAACTCTTGATGAGGACATCGAAATCTTAGATGACCCGCAACGCATTATAGCGACGGTCAGCCAGCCGCGCGTCCAACTTGAAGAAGAAACACCCGAACTTGAAGAAGGTGAAGAAGGTGAAGGTGAAGGTGAAGGTGAAGGTGAAGAAGTCGCTGAACAACCTTCGGAACCAGAAATTATCTCCCGTAGGCGCAGGGACGACGACGAGGACGAATAACGCGAAAGCACAAGGAAAGTACGTCAATCGGTACGCTGTACCTCTTAAAGCCGGCGTGCTTTTCTTAGGCATTCTTGTTTTTGCTGCCACGCTTAGCAGTATTGCACAACAACCCTCCGTCCGTTTCATTGACGCAGATGGAAAAACCATTGCGGAAGTACCTGCCCAACACCGAGAAGCGCAGGTCTACCTGCCCCTTGACGCGGTGAAACTGGTCATTGATCCCGCGACGACCCATCAATATAACCATCCCCGAAAACGACTTACCCTTAAAATCAAAGGTAGGCAAATTCGCCTGCAAATGGATAAACCGACAGTTAGTATTATTGATCCCGGTGATCCCGGTGGCCAGACGCTTACACTCTCTACACCGCCCATCATTATCGCCCAGCGTCCCATGCTGCCCATCGCCTTTTTTAAACAACTCCTGCCAATTCTCAACGATGTTGATGTCATCTACAACTCCAACTTGAATAGGTTACAGATAAGACCGAAAGGCACATGGACATCCGTAGAGACAGACAACATCCAGAATTGGACCATTATTGTCGATCCAGGACACGGTGGAGACGACCAAGGCTGCGAAGGCAGCACCGGGCTCCTTGAGAAAAATATCGTCCTCGCACTCGCAAAACAACTTCAACGGATCAGTAAACAGCAGGGCGTACAGGTTTATCTCACTCGCGAGACAGACACCAAAAGAACACAGTTTGAGCGGATTCAGGTCGCTAAGCAGTATCAAGGCCAACTCTTCCTCAGCTTACACTGTAACGCCTCTTTCTCACCCCACGAAAAAGGCATCAGGATCTATCTCAACAACCCCAAAGGACAAATCCGTTTCCCAAGTACTACCAAGCCAGCACTCACAGGACAACGGCTAAAAGTTCTCACTCAAGTCAATTTTTTAAAGCAGAGCCATGACTTCGCAAGCGCACTACAAACGGAACTGAACTTTCTAACAGAAACCCCGGTTCAGATTATCAACCTCCCGCTCATCGCGTTATCTGAAGCCTATATGCCCGCTGTCGTTTTAGAACTCGGTTACCTTTCCAACGTCGAGGACTTAGAAAAACTTTCTAATGCTGAGTACACCGAAAGCGTTTCACAAGCAATTACTCGCGCACTCCAACGATACATATCTTCTGTCAACCAGCAGACTTCCGCAACAGAATAGAATAATCGAACAGCAATGGTTTCACGACAGGAAGAACTATGATAAACAATCAGGCAGCAACAAATACGTCTCAAAGCACAAAAATGGCGAAACATCTGCTGAAGCACCCCACTCGAAGGCGACTTCAGAATAACAATGCTGGCTTTTCGAGACTCTTAGTCATTTGGGGAATAACCTGCATCGCAGTCCTCATCTGTCTCGGTGTGACACTATTGCTCATCGATAGGTCGAAGCAGGTGGTGATGCCAATCGCTCCGCCGCTGCTACCGACTGCCGCCAACCCTTCAGATACACCACCGGAACCACAAGAGGTCAACCTATTTCTGCTTGACACTACCACGCTCACACTCGTCCCCATTAAAATCGAACGTAGACTCCACAGAGAACTTAGACCACGCCTGAGCCAAGTGGTTAGAGCACTCATTCAGGAAACGCCGCCCAACTTCAGAAACACGATCCCGCGTGGAACAGAACTCAATGAAGTCTACATCGACAGCCAACAAACGGCGTACTTGGACTTCTCAACCCATCTCAGTGATGGACATATTGGCGGCACAACAGCAGAATTTCTGACGGTCACGGCAATTCTCAAAACCGTCTTCGACGCATTCCCTGATGATATTAAACAGGTTCAGATTTTAATCGATGGCGAGGAAGTGAAAACGATCGCCGGACATCTCAACCTCTCACAACCTTTACGTCTGCCTCAGTAAAACAACAAAGGGTTATAGGTTAACAGTTATAAGTTATAAGTTAAGAGGGGCCTTGGAACAGTTCCATTCCCTGTAAAGGTTCCACAGAAAACCTCTTTAACTGTTAACAAAAAGGTTTTTCGGAAAAAAACGAACTTATAACCAAATAAGGCACAAACCGGACTCAGCATGGACAAAAAAGTAAAACTCATCGTCGGACTCGGCAACCCAGGGATGCGCTACGAGCACACAAAACATAACGTCGGTTTTCGCGTGATTGACGCACTCTACGAAGTATTCTGTCAGCGAGACGCTCAGTTTCCGCGTCCGACCCACACGTCAATCTGCAATTCGCTCGTTATACAGACGACTTGGCACGACACATCTATCATCCTCGCCAAACCGATGACATATATGAACAACAGCGGGGCCGCTGTCGCCGCTCTCGTCAGGCGATTTGAGATTCCACTGCCTGAACTCTGCATCGTTTACGATGACGTTCACTTAGACATCGGGGTGCTGCGGATACGGCAGAAAGGCAGCGATGGCGGGCAAAAAGGGATGAAATCTATCATCCATCATTTAGGCACTACGGCGTTTCCACGCTTACGCATCGGCATTGGTGAACCGATCGGTGCTTTAATCGATTATGTCCTCACCGAGTTTTCGGCAGATGAAGAAATTGAGATAGCACATACTCTCGATCGCGCCATTGATGCCCTTGAAACCCTCGTCAGAGACGACATCCTGACAGCAATGAATAAATTCAACAGCCGCTGAAATAGCAGCCAGAATGGTCGTCGGTTATCAGTTAAAAGAGGTTTTTGACAATCCGAACGCCTCTTTCTGACAACTGAAAGGTTTTTCGCAGAAAAACCGTACTGACAACCGAGAATTATTAAAACCAAACAGGAAACTGATGACAACCCAAAAACCCTCTTTGCTAACGGCTGAAGGTCTCCGAAAGCCGAAAGCCAAAATACAAACAGCCATTGATGCCGTTCTAAAAGCAATACAACTCTGCGAACAGGTACAAGCCGAGATGGTGTCAACGGATGCGATTCAAAAGGCAGACCGGAGCCCTGTAACCGTCGCTGACTTCGGGGCGCAGGCACTGATATGTCAAGCAATTGGCGATGCTTTTCCCGATGCCACTATTGTCGCGGAGGAAAACGCACAAGCACTCAAAGAGAACGCGTCTCTCTTAGAACGCGTCACTGACTACGTGAACCGCTTTTGGGCGGAAGCACACCATCACGATGATCCTGATCGCGGGACTGCCACCAAAGATACATCACCTTCAGCAGAAACCGTCTGCGAATGGATCAATCGGGGGAGTGGTGAGGTCGGAACTAACTTCTGGACGCTTGACCCGATTGACGGCACGAAAGGCTTTCTTCGCCATGATCAGTACGCGATTGCGTTGGCGCATATCGTTGACGGTGTCGTTCAACTCGGTGTCTTGGGGTGCCCGAATCTGCCCTACCGACTGGACCCTACAGAAACTGAACGTGGCTGTCTCTTTGTCGCAATTCGCGGCGAAGGCACACAACTTTATACCAAAACCGGTGAACTTTTAGAACAAGTACACATATCAGAGACGGTACACCGCTTTGCAGAAAGTGTCGAGTCCACGCATGGGGACAGCGATGCACACGCCAAAATTGCGAATGCACTCGGAATTACAGCAGCACCTGTCCAAATGGACAGCCAAGCCAAGTACGGTATCGTTTCGCGTGGCGAAGCGTCCCTTTATATCCGTCTCCCGAACCCGGCATACCCGGATTATCGAGAATGTATCTGGGACCACGCCGCGGGAATGATCGTGGTTGAGGAAGCAGGCGGTACGGTTACAGACGCGAATGGCGCGCCTCTTAATTTCTTGACAGGCAAACGGATGCAAAGAAATCGCGGTATTGTCGCAACTAACGGAAAACTCCATCAACACGTCTTGAAGGCGTTATCCAATCTATAAGGAATCAAGGAAAATATGAAAGCTGGGCAAATTGTTGCACCCCGTCAGATCGAAATCATTGACATAGAACAACCGAATCTCGCCGACTATCCCGACGGCACAGTGATGATAAAAACCGTCCATAGTGCCGTCTGCGGTAGTGATATGCCATCGTTTGTCCTTGAGGCACCTGCAGAAAGTTATCCACTGCAGCCAGGACTTTCGATTCACGAGGCTATCGGTGTTGTCACCGATAGCAAGTCAGATAAATTTAAAGCAGGCGACGAAGTACTCGCACTACCACGCTACATCGGTGGACTTTCGGAATACTTTTTATCGGATGAGAGCGTTACATTGCCGTTGACGGATTATCCGCGAAAGGACTGTATCCTGATGTCCCAACCGCTTGGCACTGTGGTTTGGGCATGTCGGAAGCTGCCGAACCTCCTCAACCTTGATACCGTCGTCATCGGGCAGGGACCAATGGGGTTGCTCATCACACACATGCTGAGCAACCTTGGCGCAAGGACGGTCATCACGACAGACGTTGTTGACTTCCGACTCGCGGTTTCCAAAAAGATGCGCGCAACACACACGATTAACGCCGCTAAAGAAGACCCAGTCGCCACGGTCAAAGAGATTACAGACGGCAGAATGGCGGATCTGGTTGTTGAAGTCGTCGGACACCAAACAGAGACGATCAACCAATGCCTCGAACTGCTAAAACGTGAAGGGACACTGCTCGCCTTCGGGGTACCTGACGATCAAATCTACGATTTCCATTTCGCTGATTTCTTCAGGAAAAATCTACGATTCATCGGCTCCGTCGGACCGGACGCACCGAACGACTTCCCGTTGGCGATGGATATGATTTCGCAAGGTCGCTTCGATGTGTCCCCGATTATTACGCATCATTTACCTTTCACAGAAGCACAACTCGGCTTTGAAATGGCATTGGACAAAAAAGACGAAGCAATCAAGATCGTCTTCGATTATGAGTGAAGATTTCGGAGAAAGGAGGAATAATAATGAATACTCCAGATTATCTGACAGATAGCAAAATAAAAGAGGTTGCAGAATGTTTATGGTGGAGAAAAGTTTCACGGAAGCGTTTGGCAGAGAAGTGCAACCTCACAGAAAAACAAGTCGATGAGATTCTATTGGCCCCTGAGTATCAGCAGAAAGTCGAGGACTTGATGCTCAGTCAACGCTCTGCGGAAGATTTCGAGAAGTGGGTCAAGAGTTGGCATAAGCATCATGGCAATATGAACAATGCCTTTGGGGAACGCATGGCACTTGACCCGAAAGTTGTACCTGTGATGGTCAAAAATGTCCGCAGAAGGCATGCTGCGATAGCTGCTGGTGAGACTGAAGCCTCGGAAAGGATTCCGAATCCGAGTAAAAATATGAACCTGAATTCTGAAAAAACTATCGGGACCGGTAGGAATTCAGTCTATCTTTACTACGACCAACAAAAAAGAGAGCGCGCGGAATCCAAAGGTGAAAAGGTTTGGGCGTGCAAGATCGGTAGGACTGAACAGGAACTACATACAAGAATTTACCAACAAACTGGCACAGCAGTTACAGCAGAAAGATTCAAACTGGGTCTTCATATTAAAACTGATAAGCAGGAAAAGATAGAGCGAATCATACACGATATTCTGAAGGTACGAGGGAAGCACATAGAGGATGCACCCGGAAGGGAATGGTTCGTGACTTCTCCAAGCGAAGTCGAAGAAATTTATAACTTCATTGGAGAAAATTCTCGTGAAAGTGCTTCGTCAACCTTGCATTAACGGACGGTTCGTAGTAGGGCAATTCATTGCCCGTTTGGAACGTGCGATAAATCGCACTACTACGAACGACACTTCGTCAAGTATGCGTAAGTTCTAATCAAAATCTCTTAACTGGATAACTGACAACTATTAAAGCGGTAGTTCAATGGGACATCCCTCACGGCTGGATTGGTAGATAGCAAGAATAATCTCAACGGCTTTGCGACCCTCACGTCCATCAACGAGATGTGAGGCATCGCTTTCAAGTCCATTAATCAGGTTCTCCATCTGTCGCCGATGATTGGCATGGTTAATCGCACGCGGGTCGGATGCGCCACCGCCAGTATCTGTCTTTTGGGCGAATTTCTCGCGGATCTCCGCATCTTCAGGAAGCTCAGGGTCGAATTCCCAAGTCACGATGTCCTCTTCGGCTAAGACAACAGTCCCGTGTGTGCCGGAGATTTCAGTTTTCTTGAGCATACCCGGATAGGCAGCAGTCGTGCCTTCAATGACACCGAGGGCACCGTTCTCAAATCGGAGCGCGGCGACCGCGGCATCTTCAACCTCTATCCGTTCGTGCGCCAATGTATCGGTGAATGCTTGGACGGCTTTGACGGGACCCATAAAATACTGGAGGAGATCAATGGCATGGATAGATTGGTTCATGAGCGCGCCGCCGCCATCAAGGTCCCACGTGCCGCGCCAACCGCCGCTATCGTAATACTCTTGGGAACGGTACCATTTGATGTAGGCATCGCCTAAGGTCAACTTGCCAAATCGACCGCTCTCAATCGTGGATTTAACGAGTTGCGTGCTTTCGGTGAAACGTGAATTAAAGATAGCGCAGAGTCGGACACCCGCTGCATCACACGCTTCGATAATCTGATCGCACCGTTGTAAAGTGATTTCCAACGGTTTTTCGACGATGACATGTTTACCGGCTTCTGCAGCGGCAACAGCGGGTTCCAAATGCGCCCCGCTCGGCGTACAGACGCACACAATATCAAGATCGTCCCGTTTGAGCATCTCCACATAATCGGTGTAGCTGTCAACGTCGTATCGATCGGTAAGCCGTTTGGCGTTCTCAGCGTTTCGTGAACTGACTGCGACCAGTTGACCGTGTTCTAATTCAGAAATTGCGGCGGAATGGAAATCGGAAATCATTCCGCACCCAATAATACCAAATCCATAAGTCTTCATATTTTTAACTATGGTCCTTTGCTATAATCTGACCTAATGAAGTTTAATAAAATATTTGGGTAATTCTATGCTCCTCCAAACCCGGTAGGTGCGGTTTGCAACCGCACCGGGCATTGGTAAAAATTACCCGATTAAATTCTTAATCTTCATACAGTCAGATTCTCGGTTGCTATAATCTGACCTAATGAAATTAAAAAATAAAAT
>VXZK01000208.1 GCA_009845545.1 Candidatus Poribacteria bacterium | reverse complement strand
ACCTAACAATATCAACCACATACTGATCTCCAAAAAAAATGGGGGTAAGTGACAACTTTCAGTATGTCAACAACTTTTTTGTAACGCCTATTTGGAAATCTTCCGATTTCCAATTAAACTTTTGCTATCCTTTTTGCCTGAGCAGTGTCTATTTAATCAAACAAACCTAAAACGGATACCTTGGAGGGATACTCATGTTAAAAAAATTTCGGACTGTCTTTACACTTTTACTCGTCTTTGGTCTCAGCGCAGCACTCATGGGTGATGAATCGGAGATAACCCAATATTTTCCTGGGACACTTGGAAGTTACTGGGTTTACGTAGACCCAGATGGAAACGAATTAACGCGTCGTGTTGTTGAGAGCGAAGAGATCGCAGAGGAAACATATCATGTCTTTGACTATGAACCTGCTTTAGAAAACTGGATAGATTATGATTATCACATCCACCCGGATCTTTATCGAGTCGGTGAAGAAGGCATCGCGTTTTTAGTTGGCAAAGAAGCAAAGAAAGCACTGCAGGCACGTTTTGTCAAAGAGATGGGGACTCTCATCAAGATGATGAAGGAAGCGGCACCGCCTGGGACTGAGGCAGGTTTTAATCTTCTCTACGAGATTGAGGCAGAAGCGCAGGAGCAGTTCTATATGTTGTCAACGTTTACCACCTTCAACGAAGAGTGGGACGCAATGCGAATGAAAGCCAAACTCACGATAACACCTGATCCACCGCAGGGAGATCCGGATGAAGCCATACTTGAATTCACTATTGTTGAAAAAGGTGAAATCTTAGGCACGGAGAGCGTTGAGACACCTGCTGGTACTTTTGAAGACTGCTTGAAGATTGAATACCGAACGTATACAGGCATGGCGATATTCCCTGAGGAAGCAGAAGACGAGGATGCAGATCCACCGGGTGAATCCATTACAACGTTATGGGTTGCCCCGAATGTCGGAATTGTCAAGTTTCACCAAAAGGTGGAAGATATTCTTCTAAAAACTGTTCCTATCCCCGCAGTGGTATCTTCAAGGACAGTCAAAACCCTTGAATTAAAGAAATATGAAATCGAGACTGCTGATTCAGAAGGCGATGGAAGCGACTAATGCGGCGGGCATACCTGATTGAAATAGTATACGACTAACGCCGTGGTATAGGAGGATTCGCCTTGTAAATTTCTGTCAGCAGGTTCATGGCGTGCAACGACTCTTCTTTGTTATATTGTGGGCATTGGTGTAATCCGGCGGCGAGGCAGCGGTGAATCGCTTCGGCTTGGTACAGGAAACCGTGTTGATTTGGGGAGGCATTTCGCATGCGCACTGTTCTCGGTAACGGATACTCGAAGGTGTGGAGTGGAGCAGGCGCATTTTCTGTTCTGTACTGAGAAGGCACGCCATTTGGAGGCGGGATTCGGATAGAGAGACGCGTCGGGCAGTGTGCCGGACGCTCAAGCGTAATGCGTCCTTTTGTGCCAACGAATTCTGTCACTTCTGGCAACTCTGAGTTTCGGGGTGGAAACGTCAGGACCGCACACTTATCTTCACCAAATGCCACAATCGCACCGCGCGCATATCTACCTGTCGCAACAATTGATGTCGGTACGGCATCCGCGCCAAAGCCGAGTGGGACCGCTTGGATCGTATAGATCGGATCGAAAAAATCTGACTGGACAAGCACAACTTCACCAATAGTGCCGTTCTCAATCTCGGTTCGCGCATGTTCCACCGCGGGAAAGAAGCGGGTCCAGACACCATCCTGCAGCATTACACCTGTCTCTTCAGCGGCAGTGTACATTTCCCGCGCTTCGGAGATATTCTCAGCAAACGGTTTTTCACACAAAACGTGTTTGCCCGCTGCAATCGCGAGAAGGGTGTGCTCGTTATGCAGTCTGTTGATCGTGCCAATGTAAACGATATCTACATCATCGGCTGCCACCATTTCCCTGTAATCGCCGTAGGCGGTTGTAACCCCGTACTGCCTTGCGAATGCTTTCGCCCGATCTACTTCACGCGCTGCCACAGCGGTCACGGTTGCCCCTTCGCAGGCGTGCAGAGCCGCTACCCACATCCCCGATATTCTACCAGCACCAAGGATCCCCCATCGTAAAGGAAAAGCGACATCACTTGCATTTGTGAGACCGAGGCGAAGGTCTAACGGTGTTGAAAGCCGTAGGTTGTTTGTCATAGCATTCATAGCGATCCCCTTTCATCAAAGCAGAACAGATTCATTGGATATCATTTTCTATTGCCATGGCTCCAGGGCAACTTTCCCACAGTTATGTGTACACTGCAATGCCCAGGCATCCTGAATTTGGCTCATAGGGAAGGTGTGTGTGATGAATGTATCCAGTTGATCCTTCACTTGTCTGATCATCCGCATCATAGCAGGGGTGTCTACGAGATTATAATGTCGTGTGCCGTGTAATGTCAAGCCGTGATTGATAAGGACACCCCAGCTCTTAATTGCCACTTCACGAATGCCACCGATCAAGGAGATATGTCCTTTCGGGCGCGATGCATCAATCAATAATTGCACTGCTGCCGGAGCCGCTGAGCACTCCACACCTTTGTCAATGCCTCTGCCACCGGTCAAATCCAGAATCTGATTGACGACATCCTCATCTTGTGGATTAACAACTTCCGCTGCACCGAGTTTTTTCGCAAGGGCTGCGCGATACGGGTGGCTTTCAACAGCGATGACGTGTGCCCCTCTATACACAGCATTAATCACACCGCCAAGTCCAATAGGTCCCATCCCTGTGATGAGGACAGTATCAAGCGCGTTGACGTTCATCAATCGCATGGCATTAAACGTCGAGCCAAGCCCGCAGCATGCCATGCCAGCGTGATGATAGGAGAGCTCCTCTGGAATAGGCACCAGTTGCCAGTCCTGTTTAAGGATGTACTGTGCATAAGTCGCTGTCACACCTGTCTGTTCGGGAACGTTTGGGGGCTGATGATCGTTCTCGCAGTGGGCATATTCACCCGCTAAGCAGAGGTAACACTTTCCACAGGGGTAGTGTGGCATCACGACAACGCGGTCGCCTACCTTGACAGTGCCCTCTTGTGCGATTTCCACCACTTCACCAGCGGCTTCGTGTCCGAAACTGTCGCCCGTCCCTTCATTGTTGAAGCCTTTGTATTCCGTACACATAGGTGCTGAATGAATTTTGACGACAGCGAATTTACCCTTAGCAACCGGGTCTGGTTTGTCAATTAAGCCCGCACTTTCGGGACCGAATTTTGCAACGACCTTCATCCAAACCTCCGTTTCATCAGCGGTGGACCAAAGCCCATCGCGTGGATTGTATCAATTCTCCGATGACGACTGTATTCCACTCTGGTGACTCAAAATGGCGTTCCGTGTTTATGGAAGCCATTGGCGACGGCTAACACAACCAAAGCAATCATCGCTAAATAGAACCATTGCTCCTATGCACCAATCTGTCAAAGGTAGGTGCCAAGGTAGGTGTTTGCCGTCCATCGTTTTTTCCTTTAAGAAGTTGAAGGTGCTACGGTGTGAGATAATCCGTTTACAAATAAACCATCTATTATGAAATTATAGCAAATTTCGAGGCATAAATCTAATTAAACATGGAAAAAAGTCCTGTAGGTTGGGTTGAACGGTGTTAAGAAAGCAGATGTTGGGGTGCCAATACCTTGAAATCCAACTCGTCATTCTATACATCCAAAAACGCAGTGAAACCCAACTTCATACCCTCAGGTGCCCGTAAACCGCTAAGGCGTTGGGTTTCTCTCGGTTTTCTGTTTGGCGCGCCATCTCTGGGATGGACTGAGTCTTGTGTTCCTTTTCAGGGTTTTGGGAGTATCCGTTCAACCCAACCTACGGATTGGGATCCGCGCATAAATTACTGGTGAACTAAATAACCGAAAAGAAAATAGATTCCACTTGACATTGCGCGTATCTTCAAATAAAATAGGGAGAAAATCTGTATAGGCAATCCAAGTGAATCGTATGCAACTATTCAAATATACCTTCATACTTCTCATATTTCTCCACACACTGCTTGCGGTTGGCGCGCCACGGTATCATCCCGAAGCGGCACGATTATATGACGCAGGGGTCCGCGCGCTTACACATGGAGAACACGAAAAAGCCCAAACCGCTTTAGAACTGGCAGTCGAACTTGATGGATCGATAGCCGACGCACACTGCATTTTGGGCGTGATTTATAAAGGTGCCGAGGAAATCCATGCCGCGGCTGAAGCGTTTCAACGGGCGACAATCGCAGATGAAAACTATATTGAGGCGTATTATGAACTCGGTGATGTACTACTCATTCACTTAGGCGACACCGCACAGGCGACACAAGTTCTACAGAAAGCCATAGCCATAGATGCCGATCATGCGCGGGCGCGGTCCCTATTAGGCATCGCCTATTTTCGTGATAATCTCACTGATGCTGCTATTAATGAACTTCAACACGCGATTAAACTGGACCCTACATCGAAAATAGCACACTACACCCTCGGTACCGCCTTTCTTCAACAGGAAGCGTGGCAATCTGCTATTGATACTTTCAAAAAACTCATTGAAATGGACCCTTTCCACGCAAAGGCACATTTTAGTTTAGGGACCGCGTATCGCCGTATGGGCGAAATAGAAGTCGCACAAAAGAGTCTACAACGTTTTGAGGGGCTGTCTGCCGAAGAGGAGCAGCTGACACATCTTAAGCGATTTGTACAGCAAAGTCCCACTAATGCCGAAGCGTGGTACCGACTTGGTAGAATCCAACTCAAGCGGCAGCTATGGCGTGAAGCGACACAATCTTTGGAACGTTACGTTACACTCGCGCCACAAGAGACGCGCGGCTATGAAGCACTCGGTTACGTCCACTTTCAACAGCAAAACTATAAGCAAGCGGCGGCGATGTATCAGAAAGTGATTCAGCAGAAACCGAACGTCGCGACTTACCGCAACAGCCTCGGTGGTGTTTACTTGATGTTAGAACAATACCCGAAAGCGATAGAACAATACCAGACCGCCATCCACTTAAAGTCTTCCGAACCGCGCTTCTATCTGAACCTCTCTAAAGCGTATGAACTCGCTGGTGCCCAGGCAGAAGCCGAGAAAACCTATAAAGAATATGAGCGTCTTACATCAAAGTCAAAATAAAACAACCCTCCGGATATATCCGTGGGTCTGTTCCTGTACAAAATTTCTAATCCTACTTTTCATAATTGCGGGATTTTTACCGGAGGCATCGGCGGAACCTGATCTGTGCCTCATCCCAGCTGGCACCTTTACAATGGGCAGTGATGACGACCTTCCGAATGAAGCACCCGCGCATAAGGTTTATCTGGATGCCTACTATATTGGTAAAACCGAGGTAACCAACGCCGAATATTATCTATTTTGGCTTGAAAGTGGTGGAACCGATAGTGAACATACGCCTATGAGTTATGAAGGAGAATTCGGTACGTGGCCCGATATTGCGAAGACGAAGCCGAATTACCCTGTTATCGGTGTTTCATGGCATGCTGCTACTGCTTATGCGGCGTGGCGAGGCATGCGATTGCCGACTGAAGCGGAATGGGAAAAAGCCGCTCGCGGAACGACTGTTCGACGATGGCCCTGGGGAAATACCTTCACGCAACGGATTAAAGACGCAACTCTCCACGCAAACGTTTGGAAACAATCAGGAGCACACCTGAAACCCGTTGGAACCTACCCTACAGGGATAAGTCCTTACGGTGCACACGATATGGCCGGTAATGTTTGGGAATGGGTGGCTGATTGGTATTCGGAAAACTTTTATCACCACGGTCCTGATCGAAATCCGAAAGGACCCGCGGTTGGAAGTCGGCGTGTCGTGAAAGGTGGTTCGTGGTTAAACCCGGAAACGTTCGCGAGGTGTGCCACGCGCTTCGGTCAGCACCCTCCAATCGGTACCAGTTTTATCGGATTCCGCCTCGCGAAAGATGCAACTCTACCCCCCCATGAAAATTAAAAACACGAAAATTAAAAACACACCTCTTTTGATTCTATGCCTCGTATGTGTATCGCCCTTGTTAGAGGCTGCGACGATTCAATTCGTTGATGCAACCGAAAAGGCTGGCATCAATTTCCGACATGTCAACGGGGCTGAAGGCGCGTTCCATCTGCCCGAAACCCTCGGTGCTGGCGGCGCGTTCTTTGATGCTGACAACGACGGGTTTCTTGACATTTACCTCGTCAACAGTGGCCATTGGGAGAAATCGCCATCAGCAAAACAGACGACGAGCGCGCTCTATCGCAACAATCGTGATGGAACTTTTACTGACATCACAACACCCGCAAGGGTGGAAAACCTGGGCAACTATGGACAGGGGGTGGCGTGTGCAGATTACGACAACGATGGAAACGTTGATCTTTATGTAACCAATTTCGGTGCAAACGTTCTCTATAGAAACAACGGTAACGGCACCTTTACCGATGTGACGGCCTCAGCGGGTGTTGGTGATCCGGGATGGAGCAGCAGTGCCTGTTTCTTGGATTATAACTCTGATGGGCATCTCGACCTGTTCGTTGTCAACTACCTTGTGTATTCACGCGATGTTCCCTATCTGCCGTGTGGAGAAGACGGAATACACACTTATTGCCATCCATCTCTATTTGAAGGCGCGCCTGATAGACTCTATCGCAATAATGGTGACGGTACTTTTACCGATGTCAGTCAAGCGGCTGGCGTTGGCGGGATTGGTGGCTTGTTTCACGGAAAAGGCTTAGGTGTCGTCTCAGCGGATTTCAATAACGATGGAGCCCCCGATCTTTACGTGGCAAATGACGATACACGAAACGATTTCTTTTATAACAATGGGGATGGCACATTCAGTGAGATTTCGCTCTTGGCGGGTTGTGCTTACAGTTTCAACGGTGTCGCACAAGCCGGTATGGGCGTTACCGTCGGTGATTACAACAACGACAGTTGGCTCGATATTTTTGTCACCAACCTCTCTTATGAAACCAATGCCCTCTATCGGAACAACGGCGATGGCACCTTCACAGACGTGATTTATGAGGCACATCTCGGAAAAGAGAGTTATCTATATGTCGGGTTCGGCACGCGGTACTTTGATGCGGATAATGATGGGTGGCTTGACCTTTTCATCGCTAATGGGCATATCATTGATAATATTGAAGACACACACGATATCCTAACATACCGCCAACCGGATCAACTATTCCGTAATAATGGCGACGGCACGTTTCAGGAGATTTCTGAGAGCGCAGGTGGCTATTTTCAGCGTCCCACAGTGAGCCGAGGCACTCTATTCGGTGATTATGATAACGACGGTGACATTGACACGCTCGTTACAGAAAACAGTGGGCCCGTAACTTTATTGCGCAATGAGACGGCAACGCAAAACAACTGGGTGTCGATTAAAACCCTTGGGATAATCAGCAATCGAGACGGTATTGGCACACGCCTCACTATGACGGCAGGTGGGCACACACAGGCGCGGGAAGTAAATCCAGGAGCAAGTTACATGTCCAGCCACGACGCTCGCTGCTATTTTGGGTTAGGCGCAAGCACAACCGTTAATAGGCTTGAGGTGCGATGGCAGAGCAGCGTTGTGCAAGTCTTTGAAGACCTACCGGCTAATCAGGAACACGTCATTTCTGAATTTTTGAATACACCAGAGGATCGGCTCTTCAAAGCCATATGGACAGGAGATGTTGCAGCCCTTCGTGGCACAAGCATAGATGTAAACGTAAAAGATGCCGTGGGGCGCACACCCCTACACATTGCAGCGGAGAAGGGCGACATTGACGTGGCGATGTTTCTCATTGAGACGGGAGCAGAGGTCAACGTAACGGATGCAAACGGTAATACGCCTCTGATTTTTATCATCCACAAAACAGGGGACCTGAAGATGATCAAACGGTTGCTTGAAAAAGGGGCTGCAGTAAACACCCAAAACAATACCGGTGAAACGGCGTTGATGTACGCAGCGTGGCGCGGGCATACCAATATTGTTCATTTCCTCCTTGAAAACCGTGCCGATGCTACCCTCAAAAATAGGCAGGGCGATACGGCATTAACGCTTGCCCAATCACAAGGACATCTCGAAATTGTGGAGATGCTCAAGGTCGCAACGATTAAAGATTGAGGAAACTGTAGGAGAACGCAATGGTTCTGACCCGTGGTGTCACCCTAAAATCGGTTACACTGTCATTGATCCTAATCCCGATCAACTGCTATTGGATTATGTATACGGAGATGGTCTGGTGGGGGCTCTTTCCGACAACGATGTCGCTCTTTTTCAATGCAGTCTTTTTTCTTTTTATTATTACACTCTTCAATCTATTGCTGCGGCGAATAAAAAAGCAGTGGGCATTGACGCACGGTGAGCTGCTTGTTATCTATGTGATGCTCTGTATGGCGAGTGCGATCGCATCACACGACCACGCGCAGGTGCTTATCCCGATGATCGGACACGTCTTCTGGTTTGATACGCCTGAAAACGAGTGGCGAGAACTTCTCTACCGATACATGCCGACATGGGGAACAGTCCAAGATAAACGGATTTTAGAGGGATTTTACGAAGGACAATCGACAGTTTATGACACAGAGGTTTTACAGGCATGGTTAGGACCGACATTGTGGTGGACGAGCTTTATTTTAGTGCTTGTCTTTGTTATGCTCTGCATCAACGTTGTCCTACGCAAACAGTGGACAGAGCGCGAGAAACTCGCCTATCCGATCATCCAACTGCCGTTGGAAATGACGCGGGACAGCGGAGCAAACTTCTTCCGGGGCAGAGTGTTTTGGACAGCGTTTATCCTCGTTTCACTTCTAAATCTTGTGAACGGACTCAGCTATCTCTTTCCAACAATCCCGATCATCGGCGTTCGATTTCGGAACATCAGCCAGTTTTTTAACGAAAAACCGTGGAATGCTATCGGATGGACACCCTTTTCTATCTATCCGTTTGTCATTGGACTCGGATTCTTCATGCCACTGGATTTGTCCTTTTCCTGTTGGTTCTTTTATCTGTTTCGTAAGATGCAGCGGGTCGGTGGCGCAATCATCGGGGTTCGAGGGCTCCCGGGATTTCCTTATGACCGACAACAGTCCTTAGGAGCGTATCTCGGACTTGCGGTTTTCGCCGTATGGGCAAGCCGAAAATACCTCGCTGAAGTCTTCAAACAAGTCACCACGGGACGCTCAAGTCTTGACGAATCGGTTGAGCCGATGCGGTACCGGGCTGCTATTATCGGTATTGTGTTAGGCTGCATCTATCTCATAGCGTTTTCTGTGAAGATAGGCATCACTGTTTCGCTCGGTATCGCCTTTTTCGTCATGTATTTTGCACTTTCAACGGGGATCACGCGCATGCGGGTAGAGTCTGGCGCACCCGCACATGATCTACATTTTATGGGACCGGATTACGCTTTACCAGCGATTTTAGGTTCACGTGGCATGGGGGGTTCTAATCTGACGGCACTCTCTTTTCTCTTTTTCTTCAATCGCGCACACCGTAGCCACCCGATGCCGCATCAATTGGAGGGCTTCCAACTCGCTTCACGCGCAAAATTTAACCCGAAACCGCTCGTCTGGGTAATGCTTTTGGCTGTATTTGTGGGGTCTATTGGCTCTTTCTGGGCGTATCTGCATGATGTCTATCGATTTGGGTCTTCAGGCAGCTTTGCGCATCATCCTTTCAATCGACTCCAACAGCAGCTCAATTTCCCAACAAACCCGAATATTCCTGAGGTGACGTTTATGGGGGTCGGGATGGGATTCACTTTCTTGTTGATGTTTCTACGGATGCGGTTCTTTTGGTGGCCCTTCCATGCTGTCGGTTATGCCGTCTCTGGCGCAGCGGATTGGTGTATGAACTGGCTCTGGATCTCACTCATGATTAGCACAATCGCAAAATGGCTGATTATCAAGCAGGGCGGATTGCAATTACACCGAAAAGCAGCACCTTTCTTCCTCGGTTTAATCCTTGGCGAGTTCGTCGCAGGCAGCTTGTGGAGTTTCTACGGCATGGCAACCGAGACCCGTATCTTTCCATTTAAGGACTGGTAATTCACTTTTTCACCTATAAGGTCCCTCTCAAATTAACCGCATCCAAATTTACACCCATTTGCTCTTATTGATAATGAAACCCATTATCAATATAATTTTGCCAAAGTAATGATATTGCTCCTAAAACCCGCGTGGGACATTGGTTTGAAGGCTTTAACTCTCGAAAATCTAATACTATGATTTTGGGATCAGTTTTATGTTTCGAGGATGGACATACCCGATAGTTTCAGCAGCATTGATGCCGGATGTGCTGTCATCGCTGTCATTGTTTCCATTATTGCTTTGGTAAAATAAAACACAAGAAGCAGATAGTGATTATCCGCCCTAACTTAAACGGATACCCCTAAAATTAGGGGTCGCGTAAGTCCTGTTGTCGTAAAAAGGGGATGTGAATAGGCAAAAAAAAATGGCGAAGTTGGAAAAACCTCGCCGGCAAATACGTGAAAGACCGCTGTTTTAAGAGAGGTCCGGCAAACTACCCGTGCTATCGCCTAATTTCGCCAAATCGACATCCATACGGTTGAGCATCGATAGCCAGAGGTTGTTCAGCGGTGTCTCTTTCGGGTAGCGGATATGGCGACCGCTTTTAAGGGTGCCACAACCGTTGCCTGCAAGCAGAATCGGGAGGTCGTGGTGGCTGTGTCGGTTGCCATCTGCGTTCCCACTGCCATACAAAATCATTGAATGGTCTAACAGCGAACCGTCTCCTTCAGCAGTTGCGTCCAGTTTTTCCAAGAAGTATGCCAACTGCTGCATGTGGAAGATATCGATTTTACGGATTTTCGCCACCTTCTCCTCGTCACCACGGTGGTGCGACAGATAGTGATGCCCATCAGTAACATTGACAGCCGGGTACGACTTATTACTGCCTTCATTTGCTAATGTAAAAGTCACGACACGGGTCACATCTGTCTGGAAGGCGAGTACAATCAGGTCTGTCATGAGTCGGACATGTTCTTGGAAATCTTTCGGAATCTCCTCCGGTGCGGTGTAATCTGGGCTTTCGATAGGTGGGAACTTTTCGGCTGCGTCTATTCGCAGCTCAATGTCCCGAATCGCGGAGAAGTACTCATCAAGTTTACGGACATCGTTTCCGCTCACTTGACGGATCAAATCTTGTGAGTCCTGCCTCACAAAGTCGAGGATACTTTTTCGCTGTTGATCACGCTCGGTGCGTCCGGCATCTGGCATGGTAGAGAACAAGCGTTCAAAGGCGAGTTTCGGATTCACCTCTTTCGGGAGCGGCTGCGTCGCAGAACGCCACGACATCGTTGCAGAGTAGACGCAGCTGTAACCGGAATCGCAATTCCCTGATCTATACCCGGGATCAATGCCGAGTTCCAAGGATGGAAGTCGGGTCTGTTTCCCAATATGCGATGCTGCGGCTTGGTCAACGGAGATGCCGGCGTGAATATCGGAACCGTCGGTTTTACGGGGTTGCGCACCTGTCAAAAAGGCTGCCATTGCTCGCGCGTGATCACCACCGCCGTCGCCGTTGGCGCGTGCCTTATCTGCCGTTAAACCGCTGAGCACCAGGGTTTTATCCTTTACGTTCTCTAACGGTTTCAGAGTATCTGTAAGCGCGTAGTCTACCCCTACCTGTTTCGGGGTCCAATCCTCCATGATCTTTCCGTTAGGCACATAGAGGAACGCCATCCGGTTAGGTACAGTCTGTATTGCTCCTGTGGATGCGGCTGCCCACGATGTAACAGGTCCCATCACTTCCAACCATGGTAGAGCGATGGTAACGCCTAAACCCTGTAGAAATGTTCGACGTGAAAACTGTTTTGATGTGTTCATAACTGTTCCTTAGTGATGTCACCTATGCTTAAAGTCAGGGAACCTTGATTTCATGTATGCATAAATTATATTACATTTTTAGGTCAATGTCAAGTCTTTATTTTGAGGAAATGCCTGGTTCTAATTCACTAAAATTCACCTATATTAGACATATCAGAATCTATAGTGTGAAAAAAATATAAAAAGGCGATTGCGATCCAACATCACTGCCGGTACCAACAACCGCCTCTACGCTTGAAACATTTCTACTTTCAAGATAAGGCCTCCTAAAAAGTTAGTCTGCTAAGCCGAGTTTTTGCGCCGCGTTTGTCAGTTTGACGGTCACTTGTTTCACCAGTCGGCTGACGCGCGACTCAGAAAGCTGCAAAATTTCGGCAATCTCGCCATTCCGTTGATTCTCACGAAGACAAGCAAAAACGGCTTGTTCGCGAGGCGTCAACACCTTTAAAAGTGTAGGCAAGGCAGATGCGAAACTGATGTCTCGGACGAGTTCATCCTCAAAGTCAGCATGCAGGTTTAGAGCCGTACCTAACCCCGCGACATACTGATTGGTCCCAGCATCAATGCCGTTGGGCGGGTTCCAATTGAGAAGTTCACGATTGCTATGGCTGAGCTCCTTACCTTTTGCATCCGTCAAAGCCCCACAGATCCGAGGGCGGATGAAAGTTCCGAAGTTTTTCGCATTTTCCGCGTTTTGCCCGGAAGATCGCGAGCTCAGCTCGCGCCTACAAGGGACCCGCAAGCATCGAAAACCTAAAATTGCGTAGAACTAAATGCCCCTAAGGGACAGTAAGCCGTCATCTGTCCTGCCCGTGAAGGTTAACACGGTTTGATAGTATTGCGACTGCAATATCCTCATTGTCGAAATGCTCAAAGATATTAATAAGCCGGGTTCGGATAATCAGGCTTTTGATATTCATACCTACATTGATAACACCAATACGCCCTTTTTTCTGCCTCGCTACAATATACGCCTCTACCAATGTTCCGAGGCCCGAGCTGTCGATCTTATTAACCCGTTTGAAGTCGATGAGAATGCCTGACATATCAGAGGCATCCATCTGAGAAATAAGTTTTTCTCGAAATTGCGACGCAGCAACACCTATGAGTTTCCCATATGGTTTTAAAATCGGAACGCCGCCTTTCAAGCGCATTATAGTCGTTATGAGCTGTCCCCTTTTGTTTGAATTGTCTTCCCTCCAAGGTTAAACATATTAGACACATCAATAATCTATTCACTGGTTATTGATTTATGCCCGTCTATCCTATTAATTATATATAGAGATGAAACTGAAAAAGTTTAGGGTAAACTTCATATTTTTTTATAGTAGATTCTATAATTACTTGGACATTCAACATCGGTTCGGTTAGGG
>VXZK01000376.1 GCA_009845545.1 Candidatus Poribacteria bacterium | reverse complement strand
TGATTTTATCATAGACCAACTAAACTTACAATTAAATCGTTATAATGTCTAATATACTTTAAGTGAGGTTCCATTTTGTATACTCAGATTAAAAATAGTCTTTTGTTTTACACGTTCACGTTGTTCTTATGCCTCAATTCCTTTTTCCTAAGCAACACCGAGGCACAAACCGATAATGAACCAACTCCCCCACCTCCTGAATTCAATTTTACTTATGAGAGCATTGATGTGCCGGGTGTAGACTTCTTGGCGTTGACAGCAAGTAGCGACTTTGAGGATTACGCCGGCTATATGAAAAGTGCTGACGGCGAAAAATTCGTCGCCTTTACGCTTATAGACGGCGTTTTTATGACTTATGATTTCCCCGGCTCGAAAAACACCTATTTCTACGCGCTCGGTAATAATGGACTCGCTGCGGGACACTACGAAGATAGTGAGGGTCTCCATCACGGTGTCATCTTAGAGAATGGTGAGTTGCGGCAATATGATTTCCCGAACTCTGTTCAAACGGAGATATACGGTTACAGTGATTCGAGGGAGGTGTTGACAGGTAGTTTTATAGATGCGTCTGGGATGCGTCGCGGCTTCTCAGGGGACATAATTGTTGAGGTGCCGCGGGCAACAGCAACTTATGCCGACTTTGTGACTGCAGCAGGCTATGTCACAGGCAGTTATATAGATGCTGAAGGTTTATATCGTCCTTATGGGCGTACCCTAAGTGGCGCGTTTGTAACGCACAACTATCTGGAATCATCCAATCTGGAATACTTTTTTGTGCATGGCATCACTGATACAAGGATTATCGTTGCCCGAGCCAAAGCGGTGGGAGACATCCCGCGCTCCTATGTCGGCACATCCCAGCAGGGAGTATCTGAATTACAGGTTCCGGGTGCTGTCAGCACAGAGGGCTGGAATATCAATCAGGACGGTTCTGTCGTCGGGTACTATGACTCAGCGGATGGACATAGACATGGGTTTATCGCTAGACCCACTGCGGAAACTGCCGCAAAATTTAGAGATATAGCACTTCTTCCACCCCCTGAATTCAATTTCATTTATGAGAGCATTGATGTGCCGGGTGTAGATTTTTTAGAGTTGACGGCGAGTAGCGACTTTGATGGTTACGCTGGCAACACCCGGAGTGCTGATGGTGAAAAAACAGTTGGATTTACGCTCATAGACGGCGTTTTTACAACGTACGATTTCCCCGGTTCACAGAACACTTATTTCTATGCGTTTGGCAATAATGGGTTAGCTGCGGGACACTACGAAGATAGTGAGGGTCTCCATCACGGTGTCATCTTAGAAGATGGTAAGTTGCGGCAATTTGATTTTCCGGGTGCCGTCGAAACGGAGATATACGGTTACAGTGATTCGAGGGAGATATTGACAGGTAGTTTTACAGATGCGTCTGGGGTGCGTCGTGGCTTCTCGGGAGACAGGATCATTGAATACCCCGGAGCAACAGCAACTTATGCCGATTTTTTGACTACAGCAGGTTCTATAGTTGGTAGCTACGTAGATGCTAACGGTCTATATCGTGCGCATGCGCTGCTTCCGACTAACAGGTTTATAACTCTCGAATATCTGGAACCATCCCATCTGGAATACTTTTTTGTGCACGGTGCTAATGATTCAAGGGAAATCGGCACGTTTGTGATTGCCCGAGCCAAAACGGTGGGAGATATCCCGCGCTCCTATGTCGGCTCATACCGGTATGGGCTACATGAATTGAAGTTTCCGGGTGCTATTAGCACAGAGGGCTGGAATATCAATGAGGACGGTTCTGTCGTCGGACACTATGACTCAGCAGATGGACGCAGGCACGGATTTATCGCAAGACTCACTACCAAGGAAGATAGTGACTATTTTGGCAACGTCTACACCACCACGCTGTCTAAAGGGTTGAATATGATTTCTGTGCCGTTGGCACCATCAACACCCATGACTGCCAAGTCACTTGTCGCGATGACAGGGGCAACAACGGTTATTACGCTGGATGCGACCAACCAGCAGTTCGTCGCTTGGACACCGAGCGCGCCGGATGACGGGTTCGCGGTTGAAGGTGGAAAAGGTTATATCGTCAATGTGCCTGAAGCCCGCAACTTCACCTTCGTCGGCGCACCTTGGACGGATCAAATGGGGGAAAGTGCTCCGGCAGCGCCTGCTATATCTACGGAGCTGCCACAGAAAGCGTGGGCATTCGTTGTCAGCGGACACTTGAAAGGCAAACCAACGTTTGACGGGTATCAGGTCAGCGTCCGGAATCTCAGAACAAACAACATGGTAACTGCCGCTGTGCGAGGCGATTACTTCGCTGCTGCGACTGCCGACTTGGAACGACGGAGCGTTGTCCGAGTTGGAGATGTGGTTGAAGTACGCGTCATCGGTCCGGATGGAAACTTTGAATCACAAATTCTTAGTTTGAAAGTGAACCCTGAGCATCTCGCAAACGCTGTCTTGCCCGTCAGACTTGATGGCATCGGTCAACCGACGCAGAATCTACTGTTGCAGAACTACCCAAATCCGTTTAACCCGGAGACGTGGATCCCCTATCAACTCGCCAAAGACAGTTTTGTATCAGTCTCCATTTATGATACGACGGGTCAGTTGGTCCGCACACTGCAACTCGGTTTTCAATCCGCAGGTTTCTATAACAGTCAGGAGCGTGCGGCGTATTGGGATGGACGCAATGCCCTCGGCGAACGCGTTGCGAGTGGCATCTATTTTTACCAGTTGACAACACCGTCTTTCCAGCAAACACGACGGCTCGTCATTGTAAAGTAGGATTCATTCCTATAGAACCTACACACTTCCTTGGTAGGTGCGGTTTCCTAACCGCACCTACCTTTTTTGGGCCTGCGGATGTGCAAATCCCAACCCGCCGAATTCCGTCCGTTGCTATAAGCGAGAATCTCCGTATCCCCTAAAAATAAAAAGTAGTCAATATCACAGAAAAGTGCTATAATATCCATAGAGGATTCCTTTTGGTATCGGTTTGAATATCTCATTTGAACACAAACCGTTTACTCACGATTTCCAAACACACATAAAAAAAGGATAGCTATGCATCATTACATAAAAATCGCACTTATTCTGTCTATAGGTCTAACCCTCTGTTTCATACGGTACACCGAGGCACAAGTCGAAAGCGAAACACCGATTGCAGATTATATCTTTGAGACGATTGAAGTCCCCGGTGTCGATTTTCTGGAGGTCGCTGCAAGTAACGACTTCGGAGACTACGCGGGGAATACCCGGAGTCTGGATGGAGAGAAAACCATCGGCTTCACATTGATAGACGGTGTTTTCACCACGTATGATTTCCCCGACTCACAGAACACTTATTTTTATGCGCTCGGTAATAACGGGAACGCTGCTGGGCACTACAAGGATAGCGACGGTCTGTATCATGGTGTCATCTTAGAAAATGGCGAACTGCGCCAATACGATTTTCCCGGTGCAGCTGAAACCCACATCTACGGTATTAGTGACGAAACAGGGGCACTGAGTGGTAACATCGTCGATGCAGCGGGAGTCACCCACGCTTTCTCAGGGGAGCTGACAATCACATTCCCTGGCGCAGTCAACACCTATGGGGACTTTGTCAACGCCGCAGGTGCTGTCGTCGGCAGCTACGTGGATGCCGATGGAATGTTTCACGGGTTCATACGTCACCCCGAGGGCAGCTTCACCACTATTGATCTCCCAACAATGCCGAATCTTGAATTCCTATTTGTGAACACCATCACCGATATTGGTGTTATCGGCTTCAGAGCCAAAGCTGCAAACGATATTCTGCGGTCTTATATCCTTCTGCCCAGCGGCATCCTCTATGAAGTGCGGCGCCCAAGCAGTGTTATCACTGTCGTCCGAAATGTTAATCAGGATGGAAGTATTATCGGTTATTACGACGCAACGGACGGGCGGAGATACGGATTCGTCGGTAGACCGACCCTACAACCGAACGGGGAAGATTTTGGTAGTATTTTTTCTATGCACCTCTCTCAAGGTTTGAACATGCTGTCTGTCCCCTTGAAACCGACTGTCCACATGACAGCACGCTCGCTTGCAGTCAAGACAGGGGCAACAACGGTCATTACGCTTGATGCGGTGAACCAAGCATTTTCGGCATGGACTCCAAACGCACCCGACGACGGATTTCCAATTGAAGGGTCAAAAGGGTACATCATTAACCTACCCCAGGCACGCCCTATTGTCTTCACTGGAACAGCGTGGACAAATCAGACGCAGGCTCCCACAGCACCGCTCGCAACAGTGCCCTATCAGACGTGGGCATTCGTTGTTAGCGGACACTTAAACGGTCTGCAGCACTTTAACGGTTATACTGTCCAAGTCCGAAACCTTCGGACGAATACCGTCATGACATCTCAGGTACGTAGCAATTACTTCGCCGCTGCAACCGCTGATCTCTCATACCGCAGCGTCGTCGAAGTCGGGGACACGCTGGACCTGATCGTCTTTGATATGAACGGAAATATCGCTTCAGAAAAATTTAATTTCACAGTGAACGCCGCCAATCTTGAAAATGCGGTTATGCGTCTAACGCTTGATAGCATCGGCACTCCGCAGCAGAGCCGCCTGCTTCAGAATTATCCGAACCCGTTTAACCCTGAAACATGGATTCCGTATCATCTTGCAGAAGCAGGTGTTACGTCTCTGTCTATCTATGATGCGACAGGTAAGCATATCCGAACCCTCTCACTCGGCTACCAATCCGCAGGTTTTTATCAGAGCCAAGGGCACGCCGCCTATTGGGATGGTCGTAATGCGTTAGGTGAATCCGTCGCAAGCGGTGTCTATTTTTATCAATTGGTAACGCCATCTTTCCAACAAACCAGACGGATGCTTATTTTGAAGTAATCTGAATAGTCAGAAATTTATTCTCAAAGTCCGGTGCGGTTGCAAACCGCGCCTATCGGACCTGGGGAAAATCGGGATTACCGTTTTAGCGAGACAGACAAACGCAAACGATGCAATACGAATGCACCACATGTAACAAAACCTATAAAATCTCGTCGTTGCGCTATCAGTGCGACTGTGGAAACGCGTTAGCGCTTGTCAGGGAATCACATATCTGTCCTAACCCACAAGTGCCGGGAGCGATGTCACTCTGGCGGTATCGCGAGGCACTGCCGATTGATGTGGATACAGATATTGTTACTCTCGGTGAAGGGATGACACCGCTCGTTCCGCTGGCTGTCAACGTACCGGAGCATTTCGTCAAATTGGACTATCTTTGTCCAACTGGCTCCTACAAGGACAGGGGGGCATCCGTTCTCCTCACCCATCTCAAAGCACTTGGGGTCGAGACAGTCGTTGAAGATTCATCAGGCAATGCGGGTGCCGCAATAGCCGCTTATAGCGCAAGAGCAGGTATCCATTGCACCATCTACTGTCCGGAGTCTACCTCCCAAGGTAAATTAAGGCAGATTTCTGCCTACGGTGCTGAACTGAAACTGGTTCCGGGAAACCGCATGGCGACAACGGAGGCAGTGAAACGCGCAGCGGAGACCACCTGTTACGCCTCTCACAATTGGCACCCGTTCTTCTTGGAAGGCACCAAAACACTTGCCTATGAAATTGTGGAGCAGCTCGGTTGGCGCGCACCGACACATGTTATTTGTCCTGTCGGATTCGGGAGTATCTATTTAGGACTTTTTATCGGTTTCCGGGAATTACAAGCGCAAGGGATCATCGTAAACACGCCGCGCCTCCTCGGCGTTCAACCTGATGTCTGTTGCCCGATTTACAATGCCGACGTTAATAAAACAGAATCTATCACAAGGATGGCACAAACCGGTGAAACGCTCGCCGAAGGGACGACTGCCGAACTCCCCATCCGGGGACAGATGATTTTGGACGCGATCGCTACAACAGACGGCGCATTTACTACCGTTAATAACACAGACATCAAAATAGGACTTGAAATTCTCTCTGCCAAAGGCATCTATGTCGAACCGACTTCGGCTGTAGTTGTCAAAGGCTATCAAAAGTTTCGGGAAACAGGTATTATAAACACAGGCGATCTGGTAGTGTCAATTCTCACCGGTATCGGTTTAAAAGCGAGCAGTGTTCCATAAGAACGGAACTATAACGAATACACAAAGAAACATAATAAGACCCGAAAAAATGATGCAAGAAAACAGACCTTATTCCACTCGGTTTATTGCGGTGTGCGGGCTCATCGTGCTTTTCATCCTCGTAATTGGTGCGCTGCGGGCTTTAGAACAGCCTATCTTCCGCAGCACTGCTGCCAACAGTCGGAATGGTGAGATGCTCCCTGATTCTGTCATACGGCGCGATGAGATTGCTCGTAAACGTTGGCCTGAAGGGTTTCAACTCCACCGTTACTGGTGGATAGGCAGTGCTGCTGTCTACATCGCAGAGATGGATCGCACAGCAGAAAACCTTCAATTCAATGTTGAACTCGCCAACAACCAGATTTTAGGACGCGAAACCATTAGCAATGCGACGCGACGGCTCATGCGGAAAAATATACTTCCGCTTGCAGGTGTTAACGGCAGCTTCGGTATCCGAGAGGACTCCTACGGTCGCGGTGGTATGACTTTCAATCTGCACATCCAAAACGGTGAACTCGTCAGCATCCCTATATCGCTTGACAGATGGGGGTACTCGCCGCCGTCTCCATGGGGTGAGACCAGCTTTGGTGTAACCCCTGATGGCGAGTTTCTGTTGGAGAGGGTGCAGCTTAACGGGCAACTCCGTATTGACAACGATACACTTTCAGTTAACGCTATCAACCAAATTTGTAGTTCATCGTGTCCGGTTGTGCTTTTCACGCCACGCTTCGGGCGCAGGACTTTGACGCGGCGCGCCTACGAATTTACGCTTAAAAAACTCACCCTACCGCTTACCGGAAAGTACGCAAGCGGATTTGTCGTCACAGCGGTCAACCGCCGTGGCAATAGCACCATCCCGTCTGACGGTGTTGTTCTCGCGATAGAACCGTACTTGGCCCGCAATTGGATGAAAAAAATTACAACATTTACAAAAGGCACCCTGGAGATCGCGCTTACGCCTACAAAATGGCAAAGCGTTCAACACGGGGTCGGTGGCAACCTACGGCTCGTCAGGAACGGTAGGATTGAACCAGAACTCGTTAGATTTGGCGAGACTCGAGGCCGTAGCGGGTCCGCACATCGGAACGGTGCCTCGCGCCATCCACGCAGTGCCTTAGGGTTTAACGACGATAAACTCTTTCTCATCGCTATTGACGGTAGACAACACGGCTATAGCATGGGGATGACGCTTTACGATATGGGAAAATTTTTCAGTGAACTCGGCATCAAACACGCGATTAACTTCGACGGTGGCAGTTCGTCAACGCTATGGGCATTAGGCGATGTTGTGAACAGCCCGGCACACGGCTATGAGCGCCGTATTTTTAACGTCGCAATGATCCGTGCTAAAAAGAGATGAAACCACGATACCTTTTACTCTTTATCTTCTTGATGCTCGCGTGTGCTAATAGGAATACGCCGCGTGCCGTCAGTGAAGATTTCATCTATAACTATTATCAGCGTGCCGACCAAGCCGCAGCGTTGCAACTCTGCCACGGACTCGCTGCACAAAAACTGAAAGATGAAATTGCGCGTGTAAGTGAGGTGCGAACCCCGGGTCAACAGATGGATGAGATGCCAAAGATTGAATACGAAGCAACCGGTGAAGAAAAAGGAACAACACACGTGCTATTCAACTACAAACTTACTATCGAAATCCGAGGTACGACAACCCATACCCGAAAAGTCGTGATCCAGACCGAACAGATCGATGGACGCTGGAAAGTCGTCAATTTTGATGAATATTAGAGCGTTACACCTCTGACAGAATCTATCTATGCCAGGAAAAGAAATGAAACCTGTTTTCTGGGTTGGAGACTCTAAAAAGTGGCTCTTAACATTTCCCGCCACCGTGCGCCGTGAGCTTGGCTTTGTCTTGGAAAGAGCACAGGCAGGTTTAACACATCACAAAGCAAAACCCTTACGAGGATTCTCGGGAGTGTATGAAATTGTGAGCGATTATGACCGGAACAGCTATCGGGCGATTTACGCCGTCAATCTGGGAGAGATGATTTATGTTCTTCATTGTTTCCAGAAAAAATCGAAATTTAGAATAAAAACTCCTAAAAAGGAAATCGATTTAATCCGCAGCCGCTTAAACTGGGCAAAAGAACTTGCTCACAAGGAGAACAAAAATGAGTAACGAAAAAATCGAATACGAAATCGGCAGTGGCAATGTATTCAAAGATTTAGAAATTCCTAATCCAGAGGAATACCTCGCGAAAGCTCGTCTTGCCGGAATAATTTATGATATTATAGCCGAAAGAAAACTTAAATATGGTAAAGCAGCTAAGCAGCTGGATATGAGTAAGTCCGAAATCACGGCACTTTTAAACGGAAGGCTCGACGACTTTTCGATCGAACGCCTATTTGGACTGCTCAGAAAATTGGATCGCGACATTGAAATTGTTGTCCGAGAGAGACCTGAAGACACGCCTCCTGCCGAGATTAACATTATGGCGCAAGAGCTGGAAAAAAATTATGAGCAAGCGGATTAAATTTGAAGAAAAAGTTCGTCATGAAAGGAAAATTTAAAGAATAATGAAAACCGGAAAAGTCGCCATTTTCACACAGCCGCAAACGCCTATGGAATTTCGGGAATACCCGATTCCGTCCGTCACGCCTGACGATATGCTTGTGCGCATCCGTATGGCGAATATCTGCGGGTCCGACCTGCATTTCTGGCGCGGACACGGTCCGAAAATCGAAAGCGGCATCCCGCAAGTATTGGGACACGAGATGATCGGAACAATTGAGGCAATGGGGCGCAACATCACAACAGATAGCACCGGACAACGGCTTACGGAAGGCGATCGGATCGCCTACTCCTATTTCAAGCCGTGTCAACACTGCTGGATGTGCCTCAACGGGAAACCGGGGTGCCCGAACCGCTACAGAGATTGGCTCGGTGTCTCCAGTGAGCAGCCGCCGCACTTCCACGGTGCCTACGGTGAATACTACTACATGAAACCGGGACATTGGGTGTTCAAGGTTCCTGACGAACTCTCAGACGCACTGGTATCCCCCATCAACTGCGCCTTGTCCGAAGTCATCTACGGACTGAACCAGATCGGCATCACGCTCGGTGACACCGTAGTTATTCAAGGGGCTGGTGGACTCGGTCTCTACGCGACCGCAGTCGCACGCGAGATGGGTGCGGGGAAAATCATCGTTCTCGATCGGTTGCCCGCACGCCTTGCACTCGCCAAGGAATTCGGTGCAGATGAGACGCTCAACGTTGACGAAATTGACATGAAATCACGGGTTGAATATGTGCTCGACCAAACGGGTGGCATCGGCGCGGATCTCGTCGCGGAGTTTGTCGGTTCACCGCGTGTCCTTGCGGAAGGCATAGAAATGCTCCGATGGGGTGGACGCTACCTCTGGATCGGTAACATCAACCTCGGATTCCCGACAGAGATTGACCCCGGTAACATCGTTCGTTGCAGTAAAGCGATTCGCGGCGTGATTGTCTACGAACCGTGGGTCATCCCGCGTGCACTCGACTTCCTAATGCGCACGCGTGACAGGTATCCGTTCCACAAAATCATCTCCGATACCTTCCCATTTGGCGACATTAACGAAGCATTCTCGTACGCCGATACAGGCTCAGCCATCCGAATCGGATTGGAATTCACAAAATAAAATGGCATCTTCCATATATATCCACATCCCATTTTGCGCCACGAAATGCTACTATTGCGCTTTCAATACGTACACTTTCCACAAGGAACAGGCGAAAGCATACCTCGCAGCACTCCGCACAGAGATAGTACTATACGCGCCAGACACCGATCCACTACAAACAATTTTCATCGGCGGCGGTACACCTTCTATCCTCTCTGCCAATGCACTGACACAGTTATTCACTGATGTCCATGAGCATTTCCAAATAACACCGGACGCTGAAATTACGGTAGAATGCAATCCCGGTACCGTTGACCTCGAAAAACTTCGCGTCATGCGAGACAACGGTGTGAATCGGTTGAGTTTCGGGCTGCAAGCGATGCAAGATGAAACTTTGAAACGGTTAGGTAGAATCCATACCGTTGACGAATTCCTTGAAAGTTACCGCCTTGCACGCGAAAGTGGCTTCAAGAACATCAACATAGACCTCATCTTCGCGCTTCCTGATCAGACGATGGCAGCATGGCAGCATACCCTAAACGAAGTGATTTCTCTCAACCCTGATCACATTTCGGCTTATAACCTCGTCATGGAGGAAGCGACCCCGTTTTATGAATGGTGGCAAGCCGGTGAACTCCATCTCCCCTCTGAGGACACCGAAGCCGACATGTTCCAGTACACAATTGAGACACTCACCGCACACGGATACGAACATTACGAAATCTGTAACTTCGCCAGACCTGACCGTTATGCAAGGCACAATCTCGTCTATTGGAATAACCAACCGTGTATCGGACTCGGCGCGGGCGCGTGTGGATATATCAACGGTGTCCGTTACAGTAACATCCGGGGTATTGCGCCATACATTAACAAACTCTCCAAACGCAACAAACCTATCGCCAATACAGAACGTCTAACAGGAAACGCGGAAAAGGCGGAAACCCTCATGCTCGCGCTTCGGAAACGAGAAGGCATCTCTCTTGAAAATTACAAAAACCGCTTCGGTGAAGACATCGAAGTCGCGTTTGGAGAGCCCCTGAAAAAATGGATAGACCTTCAATTACTTGAACGAACCGCTACACATCTGCAACTCACCCACCGCGGACGCCTCCTCGCAAACGAAGTCTTCGTCGAATTGATGTGAAAGTAATGAGCCGCCATCATTTAAAAACTTGACGAAAAAGAAAATTCGTGATACTATACGACTCAGAGGAAATCTTAGAATAATAGCGCCCCACGGACAAAGCATACAAGATGAATTCGTTAAAAGATATTATTCAGCGTTGTCATCAACGGCACAAAAAGCCGCTTCGGCAGCGGAAGACAAGGGTAACACCCGCACTCTACAAAGGCCCCCCTTATAATTTCTCGGTCTATTGTGCATGGAGATATCCTATAAGGCTTTATGAACTTGAGCAGGCGGGCATCTCCTTCATGCCGATAGGACGCGCCCCGTATCACGACCACGGTCCGGAGGATTTTGGCGGAGAACGGTTTTTGAAACGCCAAAGCAGAGAAGACTGGCAGAGTAGTATATGGCACAGATCCTGGGGAGTTCAGGTGTACACAGGTGTCCCTTCAGCGCGTGATGACGCACAATGGCATGACATCCATTTTAAGTATGCGGCTATTTGTAACGCCCCCGATGCCGTTCTAACCTGTATCGACGCACTCGTTAGTGCTGTCGCCAACCCGATGTTGACACTGACAAAATCGGGTGGATTGCGTTTTTCTTGCAGAGTACAGAATTATCTTCATCCGAATACGAATGAAGCGAAGCAGTATATCTATAAACATATACCGACTTCTGAAAATCCGCACCATCGCGATGTGTATCTCGAAATCGTGGGCGACAAAGGATACAGTCGCTGGGATGCGCGCTATGAAATTTTGATCGGAAACCTGGTAAACCCGCCTATCATTGCCAAAGAGGTACTCTTTGCCTCTATTGACACGCTTCGTGCTGCACTTCACCAACCCGCACCGTCCGGAGAAACGGAATTGGAGCCCTCCACGCAAACTACGCCTACTGTAGCATTCTGTGGTTCAACCCACCTTAATCTCGCAAGAGTGGCGTTCTTGGAGCGCGGGTTTTCCTATGTGGCAGAAAAAGATGGCATTTACCATTGGAGTCAACCCGACAGCAGTATTGGCGATGGGCACATTTTGCTATGGGAGCGAGACGACGATGTCTGGGTCCGCACTGCTATACCTGATACTGGACTCCCCATGGAAGCGACACGTATAACAGATATCTGGGACGATACCGGTATTTTGCCTCCGGTACCAACCACCGGCTTGCCTGTAACAGATGAGATCCTTGCCGTGCGGGAAGCAAAACTGAGTCCACTGGGAATAAAACGCCCATCTCCGGTGCTACGCAAACAGGAAGGCGAAAACAGGGATTACGGAACACTTGAAGAAAACGCTGTTCACATGCAGCAAGTTTTCAATCGGGATGCGCGAATTCTCGGGCTGATGGCCGAAGCAGGCGGAGGAAAGCGTTATGCAGCAGCATCCTATGTCCTCAACGACGGCGTAATCAGTTTATCCGCGAAATCCTCTTTATCTCAAGAAACAGAACAACGCTTTCAAAATCGAAACGTGTCATCTGTCGCACACAGAAGAACTCGAAACTATTTGTGGGAACAGGTGAAAGAAATACCCGCTGAGATACGGATGGCGACCCCCTTTCAACACGGTAATGTCTGTGAGGATCCGAAACGGTGTGAGACACTTGAAAAAAAGGGTGGAAATCCGAATGAAAGTATTTGTCCGCAGTGTCCTGTCTATACAGAATGTCAGCAGCGAGGATATCTCTCGCAACCTACCGCATTAAAAAGTGTCGCAGCACAAATATTGAATCCTGTTAGACTGTTTTTGGATCCACGACACTCAAAATATGATGGAGAAGCGGAATTCGGCATCTACAAAGACGAGCGCCTCCAGCATGTGTATGAACAGAACGCTGTAGGTTTACTTTCACAGATTATAGGTCGAACCGGATTGAACCGCTTACCTAACAAAGCAATCGTCCTGCTCGCGAGCCTGCCACTGCCCGACATCACCGATCGCCCTGAAACTTCGCTTTTTGATTGGGAAGATTTTGAGGTCGCCGGTGGATTAGACCAACTCCCTGAAACCATCGCCACACGTGAGCGGTTTGAGGCAGAACGCGACAGTCTCACTGCCGAATCCGATAGAGAAAAAGTAGAACAGGTCTTGGGTGTCTCCAGAAGCCAAGCGAACCGAATATTGATGAAGCTTAGAGGCGGAAAACCGTTCCGAGTCCCTCTCCGAGATCAGATTTTCTCTCAACTCGCGAATGGTGAGAAAAAAACAGCCGAACTCATTGATCTTATTGACGGACATCCAGGCTCCATAAAAAACGAACTCAAACGGCTTGTCGATACCGGTGAAATTGTGAAGGTACGTAGAAGTATGTATGCGCTCCCACCGGGTGTGTAAAGTTTTTGTCCCTGGGTTTATGCGGCATTTTGAGTCTGTTGCTCC
>VXZK01000295.1 GCA_009845545.1 Candidatus Poribacteria bacterium | reverse complement strand
TTTCTATCGATCAAATCATAAAAATGTATAACTAATTATTGATTCTACTATAAAGCAGGCGATATCGTTGTTTTATCAGAAGAAGCGTTGGATGTCAACGGGGACGGGATAGTAGATATTCTGGATTTGACAATTGTCGCAACACATTTCGGCAAGGTTGGCGATAATCAGGCAGATGTTAACGGGGACAGTGTTGTTGATATTAAAGACCTTCTATTGGTTGCCGGTGGAATCAATGCCGATGCAGCCGCACCTCCTATTTATTCAATGGCAATTTCCACGCTTACTGTGGAAGAAATCGAAATGTGGCTGAGTCAAGCGCAACAAGTTGACTTGAGCGATGCAACCTATCAAAGAGGTTTTGCTGTTTTACAACAGTTATTAATAGCAGCGACTCCGAAAGAAACAGTCCTGCTGCCGAACTATCCGAACCCGTTCAATCCTGAAACATGGATACCGTATCAGTTGGCAGCCCCTGCCGAAGTCAGCATTGCTATCTATGCTGCGGATGGGAAGTTGGTGCGGACGTTGGCATTAGGGCATCAAGGTGTCGGTATCTATGCGTCTCGGAGCCGTGCAGCATATTGGGATGGGAAGAATTCTCTCGGTGAGTCTGTTGCAAGTGGTTTGTATTTTTATACATTGACAGCGGGCGAATTTACTGCTACGCGTAAGATGTTAATACGGAAATAGCACTTGTCAAGATACTGCAAAGATAGGAAGGGCGGAAGATAACACCCTTCCAACCAATATCCAGGGATATGTAAGTTTTGGGCATACCCCCTAAGTTGCTACCACTTACGCGATATCAGCTGTTTGCAGGCGAAATTGGAAGATGGGAAAATTGAATATGAGGGATTTTATGAAATTTGCATATATCTTTTTTACGGTCGCTGTGTTTTTCTGTTTTTTACCCGCGAACTTCGCGCAGGAACCGACGGTTCTTAGACACAGCAATTCTGCTGTTCAAGCAGTAAAATTCTCGCCAGTGGATAACTCGCTGATTGCAAGCGCAAGTAACAGTAGCACCATCAAATTATGGGATTTGCAGAGCAACACCGCGACAACGCTCAGAGGACACCGCAGGAAAGTTCATTCGGTGGCATTTTCCCCAGACGGACAACGCCTCGTTAGCGGCAGCGATGATTGGACTGTCAGGTTGTGGGATGTCCAATCACAACAACACATTTTCACGCTTGAACATATTAATGATCGGGCCCGTTCTCCAATCACGGCGGCTGTTTTTTCTTACGACGGGCAATTGCTTGCCACCGCGGGTCAACACGTGAAATTATGGGACATCGGTTCTCACACCGAGCTGACGACTCTCCAACATGATGCCCCTGTCTGGGACTTAGCGTTCTCACCGGATGGGCAGTTTCTCGCTGCTGGGGACCAAGGCGGCAGTGTGAAAATTTGGGACGTTCAGAAACGACAGGTCGTCGCCGAACTCGAAAGCGATTCAAGCTATGTGTATTCCGTCGCATTTTCACCACACGGCAGAACCCTCGCCAGTGGCGGCTATGACGGTCACATTAAGTTGTGGACGACTTCCGATTGGACGCTCCGCGGCACGCTCCAAAACAGAGGCACCGCTTTTTCGATCGATTTTTCACCCGATGGAAGGGTGCTTGCCAGCACCGGACATCAAGTCGTAACGCTTTGGTCCGTGGAAAACGGCGAGCAAATCGCTTCCCTGTCAGGACATTCCAGGTGGGTACTTGGCGTTAGCTTTTCGCCTGATGGAAAGACCCTTGCCAGCGGCGGAGATGATGGGCTTGTCCGTGTCCAGAATATAGAATCGCACCTGCAAACACTGCAACAACGAGAGATGGTGCGATTGATCTATTTTCTCCCAGTTAATCGGCAACCGCAACAAGATATTGACACACAATTGGACACGCTGATAAGAGATGTTCAGTCGTTTTACAGAGAAGAGATGCATAGGCACGGGTTCGGCAGGAAAACCTTTGCGTTTGAAACCGATGCCGCTGGAAAGGCGGTGGTGCATCATGTAAACGGAAGGTTTACCGATAGATATTACAATAACAAGACACTTGACAAAGTCATAGAAGAGCTTGAAGGAACGTTTGACATTTCAACAAATCTCTACGCCATTTATATAGATACCGGCAGCGAAAGGATTGATGTCCAGTGGTGCGGGATCGGTGGTATCCATGGGACGACTGGTGGTAAGGCGGTTATGCCGGCTTCCGGGGCCTGTTTTGTTGGCGATTCCGGGATGACCACTGCCGCACATGAACTCGGACACGCCTTCGGATTAGACCACGATTTCCGAGACGATGCCTACATGATGTCTTACGGAGCAGAGCGAGATCAACTCTCTTATTGTGCAGCTGAATGGTTGAATGTCCATCGCTATTTTAACACACAGGATACGTCCTTCAATGAACCGACGACAATTGAGATGCTCACACCTCTGGCACTACCGCCACATGTAATCCGTTTCCGTTTTGAAGTCGCTGATCCCGATGGTCTCCACCAAGCGCAATTGATTATACCGGTTGATACGAGCGATCCAGTGGATGGGATTAAGTTGCACAGTTGTAAAGCACTCAACGGTGAGATGGCGCAGGTTGAATTCACAATAGGGTCTACAGATGAGGTAACACTTCGTGTCATAGATGTCAATGGCAATTTCACACAAGAAACCTATCCTGTCACGCCGGGTGATGTAGCAGACGTTGATGTCAATATGGATGGTCTCATTGATGTGGCGGACTTGGTACTCGTCGCCTCAGACTTTGGTGCCACTGCTGATCGCGCTGCAATAGCAGGCTCGGATGTCAACAATGACGGTTTTGTAGATCGTGAAGATCTCTTGTTAGTTGTAGCGGTCTTAGAGTCTGAGGAAAGCACGCCTGCTGCGCCTCATCTAACCACAGCGAGTCTACAGCGGTGGATTCTTGAAGCCAAGCGGGGCGATCGTGTTGACGAAACCTTCCAAAACGGTATCGCTGTGTTAGAACAACTCGTAACACCGTTCCCTCCACAAGAGACAGTCCTGCTTGCGAACTATCCGAATCCGTTCAACCCTGAGACGTGGATACCGTATCGATTGGCATATCCTGCGGATGTTTCCGTAATGATCTCTGCGGTAGATGGCACGCTTGTTCGGAAATTAACGTTAGGGCAGAAGCCTATGGGTATCTATCAGAACAGAACGCGTGCAGCCTATTGGGATGGGAAGAATGAAGTCGGTGAACCCGTTGCAAGCGCTTTGTATTTCTATACGCTCACAGCAGGCGAATTCACCGCCACGCGTAAGATGTTGATACGGAAGTAAATTTTCGCAATAAGTAGTTTCGGACACGGGAAAAGTGCTATGAAGGCACGTGACACGTGTGTTTTCTCTTGACAAACCTTATGGATTTATGGTAAAATAATTGTAGTGAAATAGGGCGGTTACCGCCGCCCTATCTCTTACAATTCAGAGTTGCTTTTTCTGATTGTGCGTTTGCTATTTTATCAGATTTTATCAGAATTATACAACTCTTTTACCACAGGAGTTTGTCATGAATCTGATTGACGTTATGGAACGTTTCCCGGATCAGCAGACGTGTATCGCTTTTTTGGAGCATGTCCGCTGGAACGGTAACCCAAAGTGTCCGCATTGTGAAAGTCGGAAACTCACGCGTCGCGAACATGAAACTGAAACCGGACGCATTGGACGCTGGAACTGCCAAGATTGCAAAGCAACGTTTAGAGTCCTACACGGCACATTGTTTCACGGCAGAAAAATACCGCTCCAAAAGTGGTTTCTTGCTATATCATTGATTGCCAATGCCAAGAAAAGCATATCCAGTTATCAACTCCAGCGAGATTTATCGCTGAATCAAAAGACCGCATGGTTTATGCAGGTGCGTATCCGTGCTGAAATGGCTACCAAAGGGACTTTAAGATATTAGGTGTGGTGCATCACAGTTTAGAGGGACTGTGGACTTTTGCATCATTATTTGGTTAACACCCTCCGAAATCCTTTCCGTTAGCGTTGAAGGGCTGACTTTCTATCGAGAAGAGTTGACTTTCTATCCAAACGACATATCTGCGGCCCCTTGCGCTCAGGCTACTTTTTTAATTCCGTCGGGTGCGCGCATCGAAAACGTAGAAGTCATCGTACAACAGCGGATGCCGAACCCAGATGAAGATCAGGAACTGTAACATGTTATTTTATCCTATCAAGTGTCTTGTCATTTTCGTTTTATGCGTGAGTGTTTTCGGGGGCGGGTGTTCTCGCGATGAAGGCGAAGTTAACGTTATCCCTCTAAGAATTTGCCTTATCTCTGTTTCCAAAGAGAGACCTGCTCAAGTGGAGCTGCGTCTCACTGCACCGATAGACGGCGGTACAGACATACCTCTTGCAAATGTAGATGTTGCGCGGGAAGAAAATCGGATATTCCTCACAGCAACGGCTTCCGAGAAACTTTTTGGACCGGTTGAGGGCGATATCTCCGATGGTATAGGTAGACTTTACGGCTCCGTAATTGTCAAGGGGCTCATGATCGGTGAATATGAAATTATATTTACAACGGGTTGGAATGTCTATAACGAAACAGGTTATCGCGTTCCCGGATTTTTCTTGCGTATTGAAGAGGAAACCGCCTATTTGTTCACGGCAATGGATAATAAAAGATATTACTGTCTCGATGAGTGGTAGTGACGAAGCTGAGTTTCGGCGGTCTGAGACTGCCTTATGAGCGTTCCGATACTGAATGTCAGACAAAAGTCTCATTGCTATCTATGTCGCAGAAAACCCTGAAGCCGCTGAGCGGCTCAGTTCAAACACTTTCTCATTAGACGTAATCGTTTCTAACTTTCTCGGAATCTATCTCCATTTTTCAGGGAAAACACGGGAAGAGTTGGTTAAGTGGAAAAAACAAGCCTTCAGATGTAATCTCCGCACAGGCAGATGTTCAGACGATGAAGGCAGGTGATGTGTATTCCTCGTTCACTGCAGGCGACTTCATCGCCACGCGTAAGATGTTGATACGGAAGTAATTTTTTCGGATACGAGGCGTGTGACTCACAAGACACGCCTCTATCGTTGAAGAAGGAGAACCCTTGCATGAAAACGACGTTCTGTTTTACACTCACACTACTCACTTGGACAATGCTTGTATTTGTGCCGAACAGTTTCGCACAAGACGGCTCACCTGAATATGTCGTGCGGGTGATCTATTTTCTACCGAATGACCGAGAACCCCAACCCGATATAGACGCAAAACTTGATACTTTGATGAAAGATGCCCAACAGTTCTACGCTGATCAGATGGAGGCGCACGGATTCGACAGAAAAATCTTTAGGTTTGAAGCAGATGAAAACGGGAACGCTGTCGTGCATTATGTCAACGGAGAATTCAATGATGCGTATTACCAAAATCCATCAACGGGTTCGTGGATAGTATGGAAGGAAATTGAAGAACAGTTTGATACCTCAAAGAATATCTATTTTCTTGCTTTAGATATTAGTAGCAATTTTCTTGATGGTAGTGACAATATATTTGGCAGAGGGAGTGGAAATAGTCTGAGTGGAACGGTGCTTGTTCCAGCCTCTGAGCTTGGTGCTGCTATTCATGAACTCGGACACGCCTTTGGATTGTTGCATGATTATCGCTTTAAGGCCAAAAGGATATTCACTTCATCTCTACAGGACTGGATGACAACCTCTTTCTGTGCAGCCGAATGGTTGGATGCACACCGATATTTCAACGCAAATCAAGAAGATTTTAATGAAAACACTGACGTTCAATTGCATCCCCCAGTCCTCGCGGAACCACCTTATAATATTCGCCTTCGATTCACAGTAACTGACCCCGATGGACTCCATCAAGCACAGTTGTTTTTTCCACAGAGAACGAATGAATCAACTTTAGCAGCATGTCAGAGTTTAAGCGGAAATAATGCCACTGTCGAATTCTTAACTGATGAATTGATAGGTGTTAATGGAATAACATTGCGCGTAATGGACAGGCACGGAAATTTTACGGAACATTTTTTTCCAATTGAGATTAACAATTTGCTACAGGATCGGGATGTTGTAATTTCAATACCGGATCCAAATTTAGTATCAGAGGTTCAAAGGAACCTCGGTATGTCCCCTGGTGTTGCTATCACACGGTTAGATATGCTGAAGTTAAAAGCTGCCGATTTTACCAATGGTGGTCAAATAACAGACCTTACAGGTTTGGAATATGCGATCAATCTACAAGTTTTAGAACTATCAGACCAAGGAATCCAAGATATCACACCATTGGCAAAATTATCGAAGTTGGACACTTTGTGGCTTGATGGAAATCCAATTAACAATATAACCGCTCTTGCAGGTTTGACAAATTTATTGAACTTAGGTTTAGGTCGTACCCAAATTAACGATCTAACACCTCTTGCTGAGTTAACAAGTTTGTCCAGTCTAACGATTAGCCAGAATAAAATTGACGACATCACACCACTCGCAGGATTAACAAACTTATGGAACTTACATGCTTCCGTTACTCAAATCAAGGATATAGCACCACTTGCCGGATTAACAAACTTGCACCAGTTAACTCTTGATGGCAATCAACCTGAAATCAAGGATATAGCACCACTTGCCGGATTAACAAACTTGGTGTACTTGGTTTTATTCGATAATAAGATTGATGACATCACACCTCTTATGGACATGACTAATCTTAGGTGGTTAAATCTCGGTTTTAATCAAGTTAACGACATTACACCACTCGCCGGATTAAACTTGGAATCCTTAAATTTTCGTGGTAATCAAGTTAACGACATTACACCACTCGCCGGATTAACAAACTTACGGCGCTTAATCATTAGCGAGAACCCGATTAGCGATATAAGTCTAATTACGAGGTTTACACAACTAAGAACTTTATCTCTCGGAGGTATTCCTATCAAAGATACAACCTTTCTTACGGAACTAACGGAATTGGAAACTTTAGTCCTCCCTAACTGTCAAATCAGTGAAATAAGTCAGATCGCAAGACTCACACAATTGCAATGGTTATCTTTAGATGACAATCAGATTAGCAATGTCAGACCTCTCATCAACCTATTAAGCTTAAAACATTTATCTCTTGTGAGGAATCCTATTAGAAACAGGGAACCGCTCTTCATGCTATTGCGAAAAAATCCGGGGATAAAAATATATCTCAAACGCATCGGCGCAGAACCACTGCCTGTCACTTTATCTTATTTCTCCGCAGCGTATGCGGACACTGGCATTGTTCTCAAATGGATCACCGAATCCGAAGTTGACAACGCAGGATTTTACATCTATCGCAGTGAAACAAAGGCGGGTGAATTCAAGGTCGTCAATCCCACGATGATACAAGGGGCCGGCACGACCAGCGAACGCAACACCTACACATGGACGGACACCACCGCGAAACCGAATACCGTCTACTATTATCAGATAGAAGATGTCTCACATGCGGGTGTTCGCAAGTCGTTAGCTACGGTTCGGATGAGAGGCCTTGTATCCGCAAGCGGTAAGCTGACCACAATATGGGCGGATTTGAAAATGCAGGACTGATTTACTAAAACAATTGATAATACCTGTCGGATATGTTATCCTATCCAAATCTTACAAGACTGACGGAGCTGCACCGCATCGCACTCTATATTGGCAGCGTTGAAACGTTCTTAGAAGCGATAGACGCATTGAATGAATAACTATATCCGGTTTGCCGGAAGTCGGCAAGCCCATTCATAGAATAGGAGAATTTATGAAAACGACATCTTTTTTTCTTTTAACTTTTTTCTGTTTAATGACACTGTTGATTGTTAACAGCGGTTTTGCACAAGATTCACCACAATGGCATCTACCTGAAGGAGCTACAGCGCGACTCGGTAAAGGCTGGTTATATGAAATCCAGTATTCCCCTGACGGCACACGGCTCGCCGCTGCAGGTGCCCTCGGCGTTTGGATTTACGATACGGCTACCGATGAAGAAATCGCACTCTTTACCGCCGACGGATATGGCGTTCCAGCACTCACATATTCCCCTGACGGAAACATACTCGCCGGTGGAACTGCGAATGGAAGCATCATCTTGTGGAACCCTGAAACCAGTGAAACCTTGCAAACCCTCACTGAACACAGCGCGAGTGTCCGCAGCCTCGTTTTCAACCCTGATGGTTCTGTGCTTGCAAGTGGCAGCAGAGATGACACGATCCGTCTATGGAACCCCGAAACCGGCGAACTCCTGAAAACACTTGAGGGCCATACAGAGGGGGTCAACAGCCTAGTTTTCAGCGGCGATGGTGCCACAATCATCAGCGCAAGTCGAGACGATACTATCAAAGTATGGGATGTTGAATCAGGCGAACCGTTGCAAACGCTGGAAGCACATCGAGATAACGTCGCCAGTGTTGTACTCAGCCCTGATGGTGCAACCCTCGCCAGCGGCGATTTGAATGCCGTTATCCACTTATGGGATACCGCTACATGGACGGTTAAGCGGACGCTCACTCGACATACATCGCATATCTATGATATGAAATATAGCCCTGATGGCAGCCTGCTCGCGAGTTCGGGTGAAGACGATACTGTCCGAGTCTGGGATGCTGACACCGGCGATCTCTTACACACAATCACCGCACACACCGCTGATGTCATTGGACTCACATTTACGCCAGATGGATCAGTGCTCACAAGTGCGGCGTGGGATGCCTCCGTTCGCTCATGGGACCCTATCACGGGTAAACACCTTGAAACTATTACTGGACATACAGATATTGTCGTGAGTGTCACTTTCAGTGCTGATGGCAGTATTCTTGCTACACGGAGTTGGGATAAAACCATCCGCCTCTGGGATGCAGACACAGGACAGCTCCGGCATACCCTCATCGGGCACCAAGATGATGTCGATATTGTTGTGTTCAGTCCTGATGGCAGAACACTCGCAAGTGGTAGCCAAGACAACACCGTCCGTCTATGGGACGCTATTACGGGTGAACACGTAAAGACACTCAGAGGACACTATTCCTATCTGATAAGCCTCGCGTTCAGTCCTGATGGCACAATACTCGCCAGTGGGAGTGAGGACGATAGTATCCGTTTATGGGATGTTACCACAGGGCAGGACCTCGGAGGGTTATGGGAGCATGAAGCAGGGGTTGAAACACTCGCGTTCAGTCCTGATGGTAAAATGCTTGCAAGTGGGAGTCGTGACGATAAGATTATTTTGTGGGATCTCGAAACACGCGAAGCCATACACACCATCACTGAACACGAAGATGATGTTTGGGCAGTCGCGTTCAGTCCTGATGGTAAAATGCTTGCCAGCGGCGGCGGCGACACGGTCTCCCTATGGGATGTCGCGACTGCCACACTTCTACAGACATTCCGCAGACCGATTGACCCAGAATCAGTAGTAGGAACGCCAGAAGAATTGACAGATGACGCACCGACTGATCTTCCTGCGACTGCAACCAGTATTGTCTTCAGTCCCAATGGTGATGTGCTTGTTAGTGGAAGTTACGACGCAACGATCCGTCTGTGGGACATCACGACTGGGGAACAACTTGAAACACTTGATGGACATACCTATTCCATCACAAGTGTCGCTGTCAGCCCTGATGGCAGTACAATCGCAAGTGGAAGTTACGATGGGACAGTCCTCTTATGGGCATTTCCCGACTTAATGGTTGGCACCGAAGTCGTGGGCGACCTAAACGGCGACGGTATGGTCAATATCCAAGATATAGTACTGATTGCAGCGAGTTTCGGTGAGTCTGGTGAGAGTGATGCTGACCTGAACGGTGACGGCGAAGTCAACATTCAGGATCTGGTCATGGTTGCGAATGCGTTTGGAAATGCTGCAGGTGCCCCTTCAATCCATTCGCTGTCAGTGGCGCAAGTGGGGCAGTGGCTAAGCATTGCCAAGCGAGAAGCATCGGATCTGGTTTCATATCAACGCGGCATTCAGGTGCTGGAACAGATTTTAGCGACGTTAACACCACAAACCACAGCACTGCTCGCCAACTATCCGAACCCGTTCAATCCTGAGACATGGATACCCTATCAGTTAGCGGCTCCTGCAGAGGTCGTACTGACCATCTATGCAGCCAACGGAGCAGTCGTCCGAACCTTGACATTAGGGCATCAACCTGCGGGGCTGTATCAGAGCCGCAACCGTGCCGCATATTGGGATGGCAGAAACGATCTCGGTGAACCCGTCGCAAGTGGTATCTATTTCTACACATTGTCCACGGAGTCCACACGCGACTCCGTTACCGCAGGCGATTTCACCGCTACCCGCAAAATGTTAATCCGAAAGTAATCTTCTTCCCTTTCTGCTTACTTTAGTTGGCGTGCTTACAAAGCGCGCCAACTTCTAAACATACCCTTGGCACCGATCTTACCTACAAACTTTCTTGTGCAAAAACCGTATCCGCACCCACTTCAATCCGTACCGAAGCTAAATACGGACGAATGGCTGCCGTATCTACACGCACACCGAGTCCCGGAAACTCCTTCACTCGAACCATCCCATCTGATTCGACAGGAAATGGTTCCGCTACCAAACACTGCGACAATTCCGAACCCGCTGCCGGATATTCTAACAGATCAAAATCAGGATTTGTTGCGAAGACGTGAAGTGCGGCAGCAAGGCTCAAGTGGCTCTTAAATGTGTGGTTGACGTACTGGATATCGTGCTGCTCCGCGAGTTGACGCACCTGAAAAGAAGGCATAATCCCTCCGATACGTCCCGCATCAATTTGCACAAATTGTATACCGCCATTCACGATCAGGTCTTCTGCCATGCGATAGATACTCGAACCTTCGCCTGCCGCGATTGGAACAGATGGATGCTTCTCAGTGAGCGCGCCATAAGCATCAATCGCATCCGGAGCAAGGGGTTCCTCTAACCATGTCGGCGAAAATTCGGCAAACGCCTCGGCGCGAGTGTAGGCGGTTTCGTAATCTGTCCCCCAGACAACACCAGCATCAATCATGATTTGCGCATCTGCTCCCATCCCTTCACGCGCCGCTCGGACGAGTGCGATGTCGTTTGCCTCGTTGAATTTGCCCATCGGTCCCCAACCGAACTTCGCAGCACGATACCCCTGTTCGCGCAAACTTGATGCAATATGGTAGGTCGCTTCCGGGGTATCGCCGAAGAGGACAGATGCATACGGCAGTTTCGGATGTGCTACATCAGATGTCCCTGATAACTCAGCAAGAAGGCGGTAAACAGGTTTATCTAACTGCTGCCCAACAACATCCCACAAGGCAATTTCGGCACCGCTATAAGCGTGTTCTATCTGTTGAATGTCCAATCCATGCCGCAGCACCTTTTCACTGAGTCGAAGCACATCGTCAGGACTATTAAGCGTCTCACCCATTAACGAAGTACGAATATTAACAATATTGCCGTGCGACATCGGGCAACAATAAACAGCGAGACTCACCAACGGTGAGGCATCGCATTCACCCCAACCTTCAAGTCCTGTATCCGTGCGGACTCGGACCAAGAGTGTATCCTGCGTTCCATCCGCCGCTGTCGTGATGTTAGGCATCCGTAAATAGAACGGATCAACTGCCGTGATCTTCATTTGCTTCGGGGATGTCCTCTTCCGATTTTGTGTTATCTTCTCTGGAAACAATCGGAGAGATTGTAGCGTCTATCTGTTGAACCCGTTGAACGGATAGGGCGCGCGCCACTGAAATAAGAAACCATCCAAACAAACCTGCACCCGCGCCAATGCAAATCGCAAGTGCCGCACCTCTGGGCGTCGCAATCTGATCTACAGTCTCTTGACTGAGTTCACAGGAGATGTCCTTAATATGTCTGACAGCCACTGTCCGTTTCTCACCATCTTGAGCATACTCAATCGTCGGTGCTGCGTCACCATCTATTGTAATATCGGCACTTCCTGATGGCGTGTTAATCTCAAGGACATTTCCGCCTTCATCGCCTATCCAACGCGCTTTTAGACCCTTTATACCGTCTTCATCGCGAATCGGTTCTACCCGAGTCCGGTACAGTATGTTACCTAAAAGGTTGATCGCCATGTCTTTAGATTTTGCTAAAGCGTTTCCGAACTTTTCTGAATTCACGTTTTTCTCCAATCGTTGTGATATTCCTGACATGCAGAAAACATGCGTGAATACCTGTTCCAGTAAAGGGCCCTAATCTCCCATTTAAACAAGCGTCTTTGATAAATTATAACGGAAACGCACCTCAATGTCAAGACTTCTAATTTATCCAGACAGAGCCATTCAGTCATCCAATAATTTCGATTTCTCGCGCAAGGTTCTTCCGTGTCCGAGCGACCTCCCGGTCGCAACGTTACTGACGGCTGACAACTGATGGCTGACGGCTGAAAACTATTCCTGATAAAAACCCTTGACGAATCGCGCATTTTGTGCAAGAATATATACAAGGTTGTGACTGGAAACAGGTACCTATTAAATCTGCTAAAAACATGGGCAAAAAATCATATCCAGCACTAAAATCAGTCCATCTTGTACATCTGACATCAGGACAAAGAGGAGTGTCACATGCGGAACGCCGAAGTCTTATCGAACGATCAAACATCTGATGAACGACAGATTCCGCTTTTCCCGTTACAGGCGGTCTTGTTCCCCGGCGGATTTTTGCCACTACGTATCTTTGAACCTCGGTATCGCACCATGATCAAGTTCTGCTTAGAACATGAGTCTGAGTTCGGGGTTGTACTTATCAAAGAAGGAGAAGAGGTCGGTGAAGCTGCCACGCCTTGCGAAGTCGGCACTGCTGCCCGTATCCTTCACGTTGAGCATTTAGATGACGGCCGCATGAATATCATCACTGCTGGTGAGTACCGGTTTCAAATCCTTGAAGTTCAGGAACATCTCTCTTATCTCACCGGTCGAGTCCGAATGTTAGATGACCCGGATACAGAGATTGAAGCAGTATCCGAATCTGTGACCGCTCAGACTGAAGAATTATATGAGGCGTACGAAGCGTTATCCAGTCGCTTGATTTTTGCATGGCATCCGCCAGAAGAACAACCCAACGATCCGAGGGAACTCGCCTATCAGATCGGCATACGCCTACGTATTTCGCTTGAAGAAAAACAGACCTTGTTGGAGACAATTCCGTTGGAGCAGCTTCTCACACGCGAAATCGAAATTCTGACGGATCAAAATCGACGGATCGCCTTTCAATTGACGGCGCGCAACAATTGAAATTGTTCGGATCGTGTCGGGTAAAGCGGACAGGCTTCCAATATTATAGTAGAATCAATAATTTGTTATACAT
>VXZK01000354.1 GCA_009845545.1 Candidatus Poribacteria bacterium | reverse complement strand
TGCCACATTACACAACTTAAGTCAACTATTTTCATAGTTTTGCGTAAGTCCTATATAATAGTTATTTGATGGTAGATGCTAAGTTTCATCGCCCATGTGAGTTGGTACCGGGCTATTTTCTCTGGTAACTCGAATCAGGAATCGTAGTGCCTTATTTACGGATGCAGCGTCTGGAAATGCTTTGGCGACATCAGGTGCTAATTTGATGATAGAATTATCACGCTGCTTAGCCCCTTGGTCTAAAATCTCCGTTAGTAGGTGGCAAGGATGCGTCCTTCTGTTTTCTTTGGATTCTTGGATGAGACTTCGCAATGCTTCGTTAACAGTAAGATCGTCTGGAAATACTGCAGCGACATCAGGTGCTAACTTGATGAAGTTGCCGAACTGCTTACGCGCAATGCCGAATTTCCGCACCCGCAAGTTTTTCAGATTATACTCTGGACGGAGTTCATCGTGTATTATTGCTTTATCCTTTTTCATAACATCAGATGTATCAGATCGTTTGTTTGAAGGGGTCTGATTTATATGTATATATTTGTTATACCCTATATGCAAGAAAATGTCAATGTGTAATCACAAAATGCAGCGGTATTTAGTTTTAGATAAATTATTGGATTTCATAGATGTTTGATTTTCGTTTCTCAGTTCCGGTACGGTTAGGAATGCAGATCGCAACCCTCCTTTATCCCCCGTTATCAGGGGGCAGGTGAGTACACCGCAAAACCGCGAAAAAATCCGCAGAAATACCCAAGCAAAACCCTACCAGACCTGGGAACTGAGACAGGATTCAAGAGGGGGTTGAAGTTTTCACGGTTTCCGCGTATAATCCGGTTCGGTTGCAAACCGAACCTACCGGACCTGGGGGTATAATCCGGTTCGGTTGCAAACCGAACCTACCGGACCTGGGGGTATAATCCGGTTCGGTTGCAAACCGAACCTACCGGACCTGGGGACCGAGACGGTTGTTTTTTTTAAATTGACACCTATGGGGCGGTTAGGAATGCAGATCGCAAGAAACACCCCAAGCAAAAACACTTGCCCCTACAATGGAGGATTGCAACAGGAGTTGGAGATGTGTTATACTAAGGGTATTCTTAGAAACCTATGTTAGAAAGACTGTTTACCTGCTATGCACATTGAGACCCTTGATTACCCTTTAATCCATATCCCTGCTGGGGCGTTTACGATGGGGACGATTCCGACGGGTATGCGGAAGACGGATCCAGAGGAACCGCAACGTAGTGTGACGCTTGATGCTTATGCTATCGGTACGTTTCAGGTCACGAATGCACAGTATGCGCGGTTTGTGGAGGCGACGGAATACGCACAGCCTCCCTTTTGGGACGATGAACGTCTCAATGCTCCCGATTTTCCGGTTGTCGGGGTGAGTTGGTACGATGCTGTCAATTTTTTGGAGTGGCTTGGGGCACTGGAAGACGTGGCATATCGGTTGCCGTCGGAGGCGGAGTGGGAGAAGGCGGCACGTGGGACGAATGCTTGGGAGTATCCTTGGGGGAATACGTGGGATGCGAGTCGGGCGAATACATCGGAATCAGGGAATAAACGGCTGATGCCGGTTGGGAGTTATCCGTCGGGTGTGAGTCCTCACGGGTGCTACGATATGGCGGGCAATGCTTATGATTGGTGCTTCGATTGGTTTCACATGGAGGCTTATAAATACTCGTCTGCGGAGAATCCGTTGGGTGCGAGTGAAGGTCGGCGGAAGGTGATTCGTGGCGGTTCGTGGATTGCGCGTGGTGAGTTTGCGGCGCGTTGTGCGAACCGTGCGGCGTATGAGCCGATTCGGGGGCTTCATAGTGTCGGTATTCGGATTGCGGTGGATATGTAGAAGAGTTGTCAGTTTTCAGTTTACAGTTGTCAGAAAGAGAGTTCTGATGAAGGTGAGCCTTTTTCCAAGCAATTTATGAATAAGATGGGAATGTGTTGCACTGCGGAACAAACTAACAGTTTGTTCTACAAAAGAGCGTAAGGAAATTCGGGGTTAGAAACCCCTCCTACCAGAAGGAAACTCTGTGTACAAAAAGCTGTTAGTTGAACATTACCAAGATTTTCGGGATGCGTTGTTGGTGTGGTTTGAACGTTACCAGCGCGAGATGCCGTGGCGCGACACAGATGATCCCTACCGGATTTGGGTCTCTGAGGTGATGCTCCAGCAGACACAGGTCAAGAAAGTTGTGGACTACTATGAGAATTTCGTCGCGAGGTTTCCGAGTGTGCGGGATTTGGCAGCTGCGCCGCTACAAGATGTGTTGAAGGCCTGGGAAGGGTTGGGATATTACGCGAGGGCTCGGAATCTCCATAAAGCGGCACAGGTTATTGTGAATGAACTGGATGGGGAAATCCCATTGGACTATGCGACTTTTCGGAAGTTGCCGGGTGTCGGGGATTATAGTGCGGCGGCGGTGCAGAGTATCGCTTTTAACGCGCCTTATGCAGCGGTAGATGGGAACATCAAACGCGTGTTGGCGCGGCTGTTTTTAATGGATGCGCCGATTAACGATGCGAAGTCGGCAAAGGTGTTTCAACAGAAAGCAGACGAGCTTTTGGATCGGGACGCGCCCGGACTTTTCAATCAGGCGGTGATGGAATTGGGGGCGATGGTCTGTCGTCCGCAGTCGCCGACGTGTCTTGTGTGTCCTGTGCATGCGTTTTGTGAGGCGTTCCACACGATGCGTCAGGACGAGTTTCCGAAGCGGCGCGCGTCGAAACCTACGCCGGAACACCATCTCGCTGTTGGGGTTATCTATAATTCGGCAGGCGAGGTATTGCTTACGCAGCGGCAGCTGGATGGGTTGCTCGGTGGACTTTGGGAGTTCCCCGGTGGTGAGATTGCTGATGGTGAAACGGCTGAGGTGGCGTGTGTCCGCAATATCGCTGAGGTCGTTAATCTCTCTGTCAAGGATGTCCGGTATCTGACGCGCGTGAGGCACGCGTTTACGCATTTTAAGATTGTGGTGGATGTGTTTCAGTGTAATTATGAAGCGGGCGAGGTTGCGCTGAACGGGCCGCGGGATGCGAAGTGGGTTGCGGTCCCTGCGCTGTGCGATTATCCGCTCCCGCGTGCGACGCATAAGTTTTTGGGTGAATTATAATAGTTATCAGTTATCAGTCGTCAGTTTGCCTCACAGTGAGAGTTAAAGAGGTTCGTAAAGTCCAGTAAAGTGTTCCTAAAGGTCAGAAAGTTTTAAAGTGTTCTAAAGTTTGAAAGTCTGTAAAGTTGAAAAAGATTTTGAGTGCATCAGATACCTCTTAACAACTTCCCAACTTTAGTTCATTTTAGATACACTTTACAACTTTGCCTCCGCTTTCGCACACTTTCTAACATTGATAACTGATAACCGACTACTGATAACTATTCCGCTGACCGCTGACCGCCGATTGCTAATTATCCCCAAACTGCGCTTCGTATTTTTCCCAGACCTCATCGGGTAACGGTGTGCTGGCGGCACGGACATTTGCCTCGAGTTGCTCAACATTGAGACTCCCGATGTTGTTGCCTTGAATCCGCTCTTCTTTTAGACAGAATTGGAGTGCAAGTTGAAGCAGACTTATGCCTTCTTCAACGCACCATTCCCAAATTGGGTATGCTGCTGCAACATCACCTTCTTTTTTCCAGCGTCCACGTTCAATTTCTGCATCAATATCGACCCCTGTGAGGATACCGCGTAGGATTGACCAACCGTTCATCACACCGATGTCGGCTTCAGCGGCGGCGGGTAGAACCTCGTCAGCGGCGGTCTGGCGGATGAGGTTATAGTCGTTGAAGCACAAGATGAGATCGACATCGCCTGTTGCCATCGCCTTGAGATGGAAATCGTGCTGACGCATCCCGTATCCGACGTAGTTCACGAGTCCGCGGGCTTTGCACTGGAGGAGCCCGTCAAGTGTGCCACCCTTTTCGAGGGTCGGATCAATTTCTATGGGATCGTGGATGAGCATCCCGTCGAGGTAGTCTACGTTGAGGATTTGGAGTTGGTCTTCGAGGTCAGCGATTGTCCGTTCGGCGGAATAGTCGGGTCTGCCTTGCCCATAGCCACCCCACTCTGCGGCGGAGTGGCAGCAGAGTCGCGCGGTAATGATGACATCCTCGCGCGGTATCTCCTTCATCGCCAGTCCGAGTTTCCGCAAGGAATCCCCATAACAGCGTGCGCAATCGAAATGGTTCACACCGAGGGATATCGAGTGTTTGATGAGTGCGATAGCGTCTTCATCTGAGACGAATCCGAAGTTGTTTCCGAACCCCTGCGTGCCGAACGGAACGACCGGGATGCTCAATTCCGTTCTTCCTAATCGTCGCCTTGGAATTGTCGGTAGGTCTTGATTGGTTTCCATAAAATTCCTCTTTGTTATACCATTTCTAAATGATGTTATAACATTATCGGTTTTCGTGAAATCCGTAGCACTGCGGAACAAACTGGAAGTTTGTTCTACGTAAAGAAACATTTATTAACAGAAATAGTATTAGTTGTCAGTTGTCAGTTATCGGTTGTCGGTTAAGAACTTGTGGCGGTTACCTTTCTTGTTACTGCCACAAGCAACCTCTTTAATTTAACTTTGACCAACAACTCGTCTACCGATACCTTTGCGAAGGCGCGAGTTGTTGGTCAAAACCGAAAGATTTTTTTCCCAGAAAAAAATCGTACTGAAAACTGACAACTATTTCCTCTAATACTGATCCGAGCCTTCAAGGGGCAGTGAGACTGCCCAGACGTTTCGATATCTAACGTCATTACCGTGGTCTTGCAGACGGAGTGGACCCGGCTCGGCAGCTGCGCCTACGCTCCCGCCGGTTGAACCAGCGAGTTGTGCGTTGTTGATGATAACTAAGCCGTTCTGGACGACGGTTATGCGTGGTCCTTCAGTCATCTCGCCTGCGTCGTTGAAACGCGGTGCGCGGAAGGTAATATCGTAAGACTGCCATTCAAGGGGCGGTTTACAAGCGTTGACGAGCGGTGCGAACTGGTTGTAGATTGCGCCACAGTCGCCCATGCCGGGCACGTCGATACCGTAGGAGTCCAAGACTTGAACTTCGTATCGACCTTGAAGGAATACGCCGCTGTTGCCTTTTGCCTGTCCGGAGGCTTCCGGCATATCGGGGCATCTGAATTCGATATGCACGAAGTGATCCGTGAAGGTTTCTTTGGTGATGATGTCACCGGTGCGTGGAATGACGAGCATTGCGTCGCCTTCGACTTCCCAGCCGGGTTCGCTGCCATCAAGGCTCGTCCAGTTGCTGAGGTCTGTGCCGTCAAAGAGAACAACTGCGGATTCTGGTGGTGTTTGTGTCATGAGTTTTCCTTTCGCATGTTATGCGTTGAAAATAACGATTTTTGAATATTTTAAAGAAATCCGTTTTTTTGTCAAGGGGTTATTGGTTGTCAGTTATCGGTTGTCAGTTGTCAGAGGGAATAATTATCAATGTTAGAAAATTATGAAAGTTTTAAAGTGTTCTAAAGTTATGAAACGCCAAGAGGTTTCTTTCGACTTTAGATCACTTTACAGACTTTAGCTACACTTTACGAGACTTTACTGGACTTTACGAACCTCTTTAACTGATAACTGTTCTCACTGCGAAGCATGACAACTACTCTGCTGACTACCGATGGCTGACCGCTAATGGCTAAACACTCTTGACAAAAACTGGTGCGTGGGTATAATGAGAGTAAATCCGATAATTTCTCACGAAGGAGCTTAGATGTCCACGCAAGGTCCCAACCTACTCTATATCCATTCTGATCAGCACAATCCGTATGTAACCGGTTGTTATGGTGACCGGTTGGTACAGACACCGAATCTTGATAGGCTTGCCGCTGAAGGGGTGGTGTTTGAAAACGTCTATTGTCCGTCACCCATCTGTGTGCCGTCGCGGATGTCGATGCTGAGCGGACGCTATCCGCACGAAAATGAGGTGTGGACGAACAGCCATATTCTCGATTCTGGGATACCGACTTTCGCGCATGCGATGGGGGCAGCGGGGTATCAACCGGTGCTTATCGGACGGATGCATGCATTAGGACCGGATCAACTACACGGGTATGCGGAACGTCTTGTTGGGGATCACGGTCCGAACTATCACGGTGGAGGCGGTGTTGATCACGGTGAACTTTCTGGAACGGCGGGCCCGGCGCGCGTGAGTCTCGAAAAATCGGGCGCGGGACAGAGCGCGTATCAGGTTCACGATGAAGACGTAACGGCAGCAACGGTCGATTATCTCAATCGGCTCGGTGTCCAAAAGCGGGCGGGACTTTTGGATACACCCTTTTCGATTTCGGTTGGGTTTATGTTGCCACATCAGCCGTTTGTTGCGCGTCAGGAGGATTACCAAATTTATGAAGGGCAGATGACGATGCCGGAAAACCCTGAACCGTTTTCGGAGGCGTCGCATCCGTACTTCCGGTGGTGGCGTGAGAAGTGTGGTATTGTTGAGGTCTCCGATGCTGAGATTCTCCGCGCACGCACGGCGTATTGGGCACTCGTCACGCGGATGGACGTGATGATTGGGCAGATATTGACGGCACTCCGAGAGAACGGGTTGGACGAAAACACACTAATTCTCTATAGTTCCGATCACGGCGAACAGGTCGGTGAACACGGACTTTGGTGGAAACAGACGTTCTATGAGCATTCGGTGAAGGTGCCTGCGATTTTATCGTGGCGTGGCACGCTACCGGAAGGCGTGCGGTGCGATCGCGTCGTGAGTGCGTTGGACTTGAATGCGACGATGCTCGATGGACTTGATGCACCGACACTGCCACATTCTCGCGGCCGGAGTATCTTGCCGCTGCTCCGCGGCGAGGATGCACAGTGGGAGGATATTGCTTTCTCGGAGTATTGCACCGATGACGGTTGTTATCATCGGATGGTTCGCGAGGGTGCGTGGAAGTTGAACTACTATCACGGGCAGCCTTCGCAGCTTTTCAATCTGGCGGAAGACCCGAACGAATTACATGACCGATCGGATGACCCAGCCTGCAAAGACATCTTGGCGGAATTGAGACAGAAAGTATTAGAGGGCTGGGATCCTGAGCAGGTTGCATCGCGGATGATAGCGAAACGTGCGGACACACAACTCCTCGGTAGATGGGGACGGAATACACAACCGGCGGATCAGTACCGTTGGAATTTGTTACCAGAGATGGATTATTTGGATTAAGGAGGCACAACATGGCGAACAGTCCAATACTCAAAGGTGAGCGTTTTAGCGAAGAAAAAACGAAACAGATTGCCGAGCAATTCTTCCGTGATGGTTTTGTTCATATCCCCGGCGTGCTGACCGATGCTGAGGTTACCGCGCTACGGGAGAAGTCGGACGAACTTTTCGCGGATCCGCAACTCATGGAACGAACCAATCCAGACCTTGCGGACGTTAGATATATCCAGATGGGTGCACACGCTGAATCGGGTGAGACGTTGCCGTTCGTCTTACGGAATACGATTGAACTGGATCCGATCTTCAGGGATATGCTGCTCCGCGAGCCGATTCTGAGTTTAGCGGAGGCGATCGTTGGTGAGAATTGCAAGTTCTGTGGTCAGAATGTGCTACGGAATCTTCCCGGACTCTCGATCGACACGTGGCATGTGGACGGTTCGGTGCATTTCCCTGTTACTGAGGAGATGCCGCGCCACGACCCGCGTCTGCGGATGCCTGTGATGTGGTTTACTGTCCAGATGGCGTTGAACGATATTGATACACTTGAGGAGGGACCGACACAGTATGTGCGCGGCAGCCATTATTCCGGCAGACATCCGAACAATCAAGAAAACCCTGAATTTGAAGGCAACAAGCCGGTCTCTATTTTCTGTAAGGCGGGCGATATTTACTTACAGGATCCGCAGTGTTGGCACCGCGGCGCGCCGAACTTGTCTAACAAGACGCGCTATATTATACAATCGCAGTATGCGGCGTATTGGGCGTATTGGCGGTTTAGTCTTTGCAACGGTGTGCCTGTGCCTGAAGAGGTTCTGCAAGATGGAGATGATCGGTTGATGAGCCTCTTGGGACGTCCGCGGGTGAGTGACTTGAATTAGTCATTCGTATCCATCCGATTGCAGAGATAGCCGGTGAAACCTAACGTTTATCGCTGAAACTTCTGGGGAAGTTGGGTTTCACTTCGTTTTGTGTGTATATGATGGTATATTGGATTTGATGTGTATTTAGCGGCGCAACGGATTTATCGAAAGCGTTCAACCCAACCTACGGGACTTCTGTTTAACCTATCGTATGTAACTCCCTTGTAAACTTCTTTCTGAATTGACTGTTTAAGTTATCATGTAAAGCGTTTTTAGATAATTGGTTGCCAAAGAGGAGGTACGGACAGATGGAACAACAGATAAGAGATGCGCTTCAACGAAGATTATCTGTCGTTTGGATTGCTGCTGTGATATGCTTCGTTGGCTTCGCGCCACAACTGAGGGCGGATGTGGAGGATGCCGAAAACAACAGGAACGGTTGGGTGCAAACCAACTGTCCTTATGGTGGCGAGATTCTCACCTTCTATGCAGCACCTAAAGGCGTGCTTTTTGTTGGAACGGAGGGTGCCGGGGTCTTCCGTTCAACGGATCACGGCAATTCTTGGACAGCAGTTAATACTGGATTACACTACGAACCGGGAGAGGGAATTACGGGTGTTCCTGCATTGGTGCAAAAGGGAGGGACGCTTTACGCTGGTACGCGGCGGACTTTGTACGCATCAACGGATGGTGGCAACACATGGCATCGCGTTTCGAGTTTCCAAGCGCATGAATCCATCAGTGGTATTGTGGTTATTGGTGACCGTATATACGTTGGCACCTTAAATACGGGTGTTTGGTATTCAGATGATGACGGTGAATCGTGGCTGCAGGTGAATGATGGATTCGGGCCTATGTCAATTCGTGAACTTTCGAGTATTGGGACAACCCTTGTTGCTGGAACCAAGGGAGGGGTTTTCCGTAAGCGGGTGGATGAGGACGCATTGACAGCGATCAACGATGATTTTACTGGACATCAGGTTGACTCGTTCGCTGCTATGGAGGGTCTGCTCTATGTAGGCGGATATATCGGGAACAGGGCTGAACTTTTTAAATCCAATGACGCCGGAGACTCGTGGATCCGTATTACCCCGAAAGAAATGAGGCATACCGTCGAGGCGTTGTCGGTGTATGGCGCGACGCTCTACGCTGGGACGTATGGCAGTGGCGTTTTCCGTTCCGACGACAACGGCGATACTTGGACAGCTGTCAATGACGGTTTGACGGATCGGACGGTCTCTACTTTGTTGGCAGTCAATGAAGATACTGTCTTCGCTGGGACTTTAGAGGGTGGTATCTTTCGCACGATGGACGGTGGTGATTCTTGGGTCGAAACCAACACTGGATTGACGAATACAACGGTCGGCGAGTTGGCAGTTATAGGAAAGACAATTTACGCGGGAATGAGTGAAAGGCTTGTCTATTCAGTTAACGGTGGGGAATCATGGCAACCCGCGAAGTTTGCATCAAGGCCGAATGAATATCTATTTTCCACGCTATCCGTTTCGGACGGAGAACTTTACACAGGTGCTATTAGATTTGCCCCGCGTGCCGAAGGCGGTGTCGTAGGCGGTGTTTTCCGATTGGATAACGAGAGCAACGCGTTGGTTCAAGTTATCGTTAATAGAGACTTGACCGGAATTCAATGTTTGGAGATTGTCGGAACGACTTTTTATATCGGCACCCAACGTGACGGGATCTACAAGTGGGAGAAAGGCTCAGATCCGTGGACCACGGATCTTGGATTGACAGGACACTTCATCACGGCGTTATCCGTAAACGGAGAGAATGTCTATGCTGGTACTGATGGTGGCGAAATTTATCGTTCGGAAAATGCAGGAAAATCGTGGAAACTTGTCAATTCAACAGATATGGCAGGTAGCAGTATATCCGGGCTAAAGTGGGTTGGATCAACGCTCTATGCATCCTCTTGGCGTGAGGGAGTCATCCGCTCCGTTAATGGTGGCGATTCTTGGACACCTATAAACGATGGTTTGGATGATAGGGCAGTTGTGACAATGGCGACAGTTGGCACCGAACTTTACGTAGGCACTTATGGTAAAGGCGTTTTCCGATGGATGACAGATAAAAGATGGTGGGAGCCGATGGGTTCGCTGCATCTGCACCAAATTCTGTCGTTAGCGGGACTTGACGGTTTTCTTTACGCCGGGACGGGCGCAGGCGGTGTGTATAAGATTCAGATTGAGAAGTAGGCAGGTCCATTAGCGCGAACGGAGAACCTAGGGAGTGTGTTTACTACTTTTTAGCGTGAACGGAGAACCCAGGGAGTGTGTTTACTACTTTTTAGCGTGAACGGAGAACCCAGGGAGTGTGTTTACTACTTTTTAGCGTGAACGGCACACGGAGTGTGCCTACTACTTTTAACAAGAGGGAATGATATGTGTGAAACACCACTTTATTTCAAAACTATTACTGAGATTTCGGAAGAGATTGCTTCAAAACAATTATCGCCTGTGGAAGTGACAACTGCGATGCTGGCGCGTATTGAGCAGCTTGATGATAGGCTAAAGAGCTACGCCACAGTAATAGCAGAGCAGGCGATGGCTGCCGCACAAGCAGCGGAACGGGAGATTAACGCCGGAACGTATCGCGGTCCCCTTCACGGTGTTCCGATTGCAGTGAAAGACCTCTGCTTTACGAAGGGTGTCCGGACGATGGGCGGGGTAGAGGTGCTTGCAGAGCATGTGCCTGCGTTTGATGGTACAGTCATCACAAAACTCGCTGCTGCGGGTGCGATCCTGCTCGGTAAGCTTAATCTAACCGAAGGCGCGATGGGCGGCTACAATCCGAATTTTGCTATTCCGCAGAATCCGTGGAACCCTGATCGGTGGACGGGTTCGTCCTCCAGCGGTTCCGGTGTAGCGACGGCGGCGGGGTTGTGTTTCGGTTCGCTGGGTAGCGATACAGGCGGTTCGATTCGCTTTCCGTCAGCGGCGTGTGGTGTTGTCGGGCTGAAGCCGACGTGGGGGAGAGTGAGTCGTTACGGTGTGCTTGCACTCGCTGAATCCATGGACCATGTCGGACCGATGACGCGAAGTGTCGCGGATGCGGGGATTATGCTGGAGGCGATCGCTGGTCCTGACGCGAACGATCCGACTTCTTTGCCTGCTCCGGTGCCGAACATGCTTGAGGGAATTGGACAGGATCTCCGAGGTGTCCGCATCGGGTTTGATGAAAACTATGCGACACACGATATTGACGTTGAACTCGCTGCTGCGGTGCGCGCGGGTGTGAAAGTTCTTGCGGATCAAGGTGCCGAAATTGTCGAAGTGGAATTGCCGGATGTAGATGAATACGTCTCTGCATGGCCTACACTATGTGCTACCGAGGCGGTGGTGGCGCACGCAGCCTATTATCCGTTCCGGCGAGATGCTTACGGACCTTGGTTCCAAGGGTGGCTTGATATGGGTGCGAAGGTGTCAGGTGCAGCATACGCGAAGGCGAACAACTTGAGAGCTGCCTGCACAGGGCATCTTAGAAGGGTGTTTGCGGAGATTGATGTGTTGGTGTGTCCGTCGATGTCCGCACCCGCACACGTCGTTACACCAGAGATATTATACGGACCGTATGACCCCCGGGATCCGAAGTTCCAGCGGTTCACCGTGCCGTTCAACTACAACGGCGCGCCGACGCTATCTGTGCCGTGTGGCATGAATAGCGAAGGACTACCGTTGAGCATTCAGTTTGTCGGGAAACATTTGACAGAGCCGTTGTTGTGTCAGGTTGGACAAGCTTATGAAAGCGCGACACCGTGGCAGGATCTTCATCCCGATGTTTAATTCTACACAAATGCTGAAAAAACACCCAAACAAATAAACCCTCTGGGACTCAAGAGCGATTTTGAAGTAGTCAAGGTTTTGCTTAAGATCCGGTGCGGTTAGGAAACCGCACCTACCGGCCTGGGGGTTGCATAGAACACTACTTCTGTGGTAGGCGATACCCCTCTTTCGTCGTTTGGATGCTGTAGAGGCAATGTTCTGCTGTGATGTAAAGCGTCTTGCTCGTTTTGCCGTGTCCAAATGCGACATTGGTGGGTTTATCGGGGGTCTCGACGTACGCCAGTTCTTCACCGTCAGGTGTGTAAACGCGAATGCCGGGTCGGGTTTCATCGCGCACTGCCACCCAGAGATTCCCCTCTGCATCGACGACCATCCCGTCTGGCCCGTCCTGTGGTGCGTAATCAACGAGTACTTTACGGAAAGTCGCCGTGCCTTCCGGCGAGAGATCATAAGCGAGGAGTGCCATCTGTCCTTTATGGGGTTCCATGTCATCGGGGAGGTTACTCCCCATCGCGCCGTTGTCGTGACTGACGACATAGAGAGTCTTTTGATCCGGCGAGACCGCCACACCGTTCGGTTTACCGCCATCCGTGACAACGAGGTGGACAGCACCGTCTGGATCAATGCGATAGACACCAAAAATAGGCTGTTCGACGGGTTCGTGTCCGGCGTATCGTGGATCTGTAAAATAGATGCGACCCTGCTCGTCAATTGCGAGATCGTTCGGTGAATTGAAAGGTTTTCCGTTATAGAGGCCGGCGATAATCTCAGTTTTGCCGGTTTCCATGTCAGTGCGGGTAATCCTGCGTCCCCCGAAATCTGCCCCTTCTGCAACAACCAAGCGACCTTGTGCGTCAAACTCCATACCGTTGGACATCCCACTTGGAGAGCGGAAAACGGTTGTTTCTCCGGTTTCCGGGTTGTATCTCATGATATGTCCGGCTTGCATATCCGTCTGATCCGTGAAGGTGATGTCGCTGAAATAGACTGTGCCGTCTGGCGCGACGGTGGGTCCTTCTGTGAAATGTGCGTCGCTAAAGAGTTCTGTGAGTTCCGCGCCCGGTGCAATCATGGGGTCGCTGCCTGCAGCATGTCCGATTAAAGTAGGTGCGAGTGCTACGCCTGCAGCCACAGCGCAGACGAGGGTTTGAGGTATTTGTAGATTTGGCATATTTGATCTCCTTTGTTTGTTGTTAACTGTAAACAACTATCCCCGCGCGTGTGTAAAAAAGTATACGTTAGTTATGTCGCCTTGTCAACAGAAGCGGAAGATGTAGAATTGGACATTAGGATGGTTGACCACACGTTGTGACGTAGTTGAATACCTCGAATTAAAGTCTATCAAATTCATCCGCGGTTAGTCCAGCATGTCTCAGGATAGATCGGAGTGTACCAATCTTTACTTCACGATGATTTGGGACCATTACTGTGCGGACTTCATCTTGACTTTCACGGACAAACTTTACGTGACTTCCACGTTGATGAATTACCTCAAACCCTGCCTTTTCCAATTTACCAGGACTTACGCAAAATCCATTTTTATGGAAGGGGTTTTAAGTTCCTGACGTAGA
>VXZK01000013.1 GCA_009845545.1 Candidatus Poribacteria bacterium | reverse complement strand
TAGGTAAACATGTCGCATTGAGCTTGGGAGAGAAAGCGTAATAACCTGTTCAGTTTCGGACTCTTTGTGTCTGGATTCCACTTCCTCGTCTGCAGTGTTAATGATGAGTTCATTTTCAGTAAGAATCAACTGAAAAGTTGTTGGTTTGTCCGGATCCTCTCTATCGCCGTGTTCGATTGCGTTTGTACCCGCTTCAATGGCAGCAAGGTTAATCCGCTCTTGGGTGTCTTCATCGAAATCTGTCTCTTTCAAGATTTCAGTGACAACAGCCCTGAGTAGGTAAACATGCTGTATTGAGTTTGGGAGAGAAAGCGTAATAACCTGTTCAGTTCTCTCGCCCACGTTTGAAGCTCCTTCTCTATACCCTTGGATGTTTACCAGGGGTGCCTACAAGACAGGGTAAAGAATTGCCCTGTCTTTCATTGTTTGTTCTGCGGGCGATGCTATACTGCATGCCCGTTTTGATTTAAACGTCGCGTTTTATAACAATTAGAGCCCTATCGTCAGGGGTTTGTGTGCTTCCGCTGAAGAGCGCTAAATCGTTAACAACCGCTTCGCATAACGCTGACGCTGACAGTGCCGCGTTTTTGGAAAGACAGACAGCAAGTCTATCACCGCCGTAGAATGTATCGGTCGGTATTCCGTCTTGGTCCACGTCACTCTGTTCAGGATTTTTGGACACGCCGTGATTTCCATCGGAACCCGGATCATCGCCGGCCTCCGTTTCAGTGATACCATCCGTATAGAACACGAGAATATCGCCAGGAGCGAGGAGGCAGGTGCCAGTCGTGAAGGTTGCTTCCTCAAATGCCCCGATCAACATACCGCCTGTTTTTAAAACATCTATATTCCGAGTGGTGTTCCAGTGAAGTGGATAGCAGTGTCCCCCATTTGAGTATGTAAAGGTTGAAGTCTCGGTGTCTAATATGCCGTAAATCATCGTTGCGAACAGATCCGCCTCAGTATCGCGAGCCACTAAGTCATTAATCCGTTTGAGAATCAAAGCGGGCGTATCTTCCTCATGACAGAGTAAGCGGAGTGCCGTCCGAATCATGACCATCAGTAGTGCCGCTGGGATGCCATTGCCTTTTACGTCGCCGAGTACAATCCCGATCTGTGTCTCGCTGAGTGGAATGAAATCGTAGAAATCGCCAGAGACAGATGTGGAACTTTGCAACAGGGTTGCAATGTCATACCCGTCGAGGCTCGGAGCCTGTTCGGGTAACAATTTTTTCTGAATTGCAGCGGCGGCTTGCAGATGCCCCGCGAGTTGTTCCAATCCTTCCTCGCTAAACCGTTCGCCCATCGCTCGCATAAGTGGATTGATATATTTAATGGGTCGGGTTCTACCGAGGACCGCTTCAACCCGGGCTGTTACCTCGCGTAAGTCAAACGGCTTTGTGATGTAATCGTCAGCACCGGTATCCAAACCACGGACTTTATCTTCCGTCTGACCGCGCGCCGTGACTAAAATGACAGGGACACTTTTTGTTTCCTCTATGTCTTTGAGTTCTTCAATGACTTGGAAACCGTTTTTATGTGGCATCATTACATCAAGAAGGATAAGATCCGGCGGGTCTATACGTGCGTTTTGCACTGCACTGTCGCCATCGCTTGCGGTACGAACGTTGTACCCCTCTGGTTCTAAGTTCATCTTTAACAGTTCAAGTATATCCAGATCGTCGTCAACCACTAAAATCGTTTCAGCCATATTTTTAAATATTAGGTTTCTGCACCGTTTTTTCTTCGTCAAAAACGGGTTTTTTGAGTTGTTTCAAAAAATTTGATTTTAATTACCGATTCGTCCTTCATCAGAAACCTGCATTCTGCGCAAGCCTCTATAGGCTTGCGGACAATGTGAAGCAGAAGGACGCAGCAGCCAAAGGCTCCATATCTAAGAAAACGGAATAAAAAACTGGAAGTTGCATCCGTGTCCATTATCACCGGTATCCACCCATAATTTGCCGCCGTGCGCTTCGACGATCCCGGATGCGATTGAAAGCCCTAAGCCGGTACCGCCCTGTTGCCGTGTCTGTGCACTTCCGAGTTGTCTGAATTTATCAAAGACTTTTTCTCGCTCTTCAGCCGGTATCCCCGGTCCTGTGTCAATAACTTCAACGTGGAATCCGTCATTTTCACGCCCGTTCTGCTCTGAAGTTGCCCGCTCCTGATCATCCGGGTGGGGTGCTTCAGCAGAAGATTCTGATATTCTGACTGTCACCTTTCCACTATCGGGTGTGAATTTAATGGCATTCCCGATGAGGTTAATAAAAATTTGTCCAATCCGGTCTGCGTCTCCAATCATCGTGGTTAGATTCGATGGTGCCTCCAAAAGCAGCGATATTGCTTTTTCATCTGCTTGTGGACGCAGTTCTTCGATTCGCCGTTGTGCTACCGAGTCGATTTGCACCTGTTCCTGCTTCATCTCGATACGTCCGGCTTCAATTCGAGAGATGTCCAGCAAATCGTTGATAAGCGCGGCGAGTCGTTTGGATTGGCGGTGTGCGCGACTTAAACTTTCATACTGTTTCTGGTTAATTTTGCCGGTTTTCCCATCAAGTATGAGTGAAATGAAACCGATGATAGATGTTAGGGGCGTCCGTAATTCATGCGACACAAGAGAGACGAACTCAGATTTCATCTGTTCTATTTCGTGTTCATTTGTGATGTCATCAAAGACATAAACCGTGCCAGCGGTATTGTTACTCTCATCAGGAAAATGGCTCGCGATGATGCGTAGCACGCGCGCGCCGTTACTATTCGACTGATGCCCATTGATATTGACTTCCACGATCATGGTTTGATGCTGTGCCATCTCACGCTGCGAAGCAGACAGCACTTTCATATCAACGGCTCTCGTGTCCCGAATTGGGGTACCGTCGGTTGAAGTCACCATTTTTGTCCAATGGATTGCCCCGGTTTCTGTATCAATCGTAACAAAGTTCTCACAATCACTGGTTTCCCCGAGATTAAGCAGCCGTTCCGCTACAGGATTGACGTAGAGCACACGCCCCGAGGGTTCGACAACAATCAGCCCTTCACCGAGGTTATCGACGATGGCGGTAAGTTTTCGCTCCTCTTGGGTTAGTTTGTCAACCGCGGCTTTCAGGTTCCGGCGCATCTCATTGAACTCTTCAGCCAGGACGCCGACCTCATCATCGCTGTCAACGACAATTTCACTATCAAATTCACCCTGCCCAATACTACGCGCCCCTTCTGCGACTTTCAATATAGGGGTTGCGATCCGCTGCGCTGCCCACCATGCAATAAGTACAACGATGCAACTTGACACAATGGTAACATAAAAAATATAGTTGTTTAATTTTACCACCCCTGCATAAGCAAAGGAAGTCGGTCGTGAAATAAAAACGATCCAGTTGCTGAAGTTCTGTCGGTTCTTCCACAGTGCTGTAGGTGAGGGTTGGGTTCGCGCCCAACCATATACACGCGGTTCATTGAAACTATCTGTTTCACCTTCGGCTTCATAATCGTAATATTTCCCTTGTTTGCCTTTTTTCGCTTCAATAATCGCCTCTTCTGCTGCGTTGTTCATCTCTATGTAGGTATCTACGCGATACCCACTTCCTGGTGAAGCGGCAATGATTTGACCAGATTCGTTTGTTAAAAGCGTTTGCGTTTCTTCCAACTCGAGGCTGGATTCAACTATATTTGTCAGTTCAGGCAGTAAAAGCACAATTCTCAGTACCCCGACTGTGTTTTTTTTACCTGAGGCAGTGGGGGCTTCGGAATCCGTACGTATAGGGAGTGCGATTGGAAGCAGGTGTACTCTCCGTGATGCGTCATAGCGGATGTTTTCGGCGAACGGGTAACCGACACCGTGATTATAGGCTCTCTGCCACCAGATTGTGTTGTTCACTCGACGCGGTGCCCCTCTTTGTATATAATATTTGAGTTCCTGATTGCTTGATCGGAGCACGTGTCCGGATGCATTTGTAATGGTTACCTCTGTTTCATCACCGGCATAAGTTTCAAGGATCCGGATATTATCTATGAGTTGCGCCCAAATATTAAAAAATACGGACTCTTTTCCGTCAGCGGTGTTAGATCTAACAACTGCCGGTCGAATGTTTGGAAGTTCTGCTTCGATCTTTGCGATTTTCTCGGAGATAGCATTGTCCGCGCGTGCGAGTTTCTCTTGTGCAAGTAACACATGATTTTCACCAACCGTCCCTTTTAACGCACTTTCACCTAACACCTTGATCGCCAATGAAATTGCAAATAACGGCATGAGTGCCACTAACAGAAAAAGCACGACTTGTTGCCCGCGTAACCCGACCTTAAACTGAAAACGTTTTGTACGATTTTTGTCTTTCATGTTTCCAAGAATAGTGCCGGATAACGCGCTTTCAGGGAGAATAGTCGTCAGCCATCGGTTTCCGTCAGCAAAGACGCAAGTTTTACAGAACGCCACTTTTCTTTACTGACAGCCGAAAGGTTTTTCGGAGAAAAACCGCTCTGACAACCGACTGCTATTTCCGTTTTTCTGTTACATGAAAGCGTCGCGCGCGGACTCCTCCGTATCATAAATCTCGATAACGGTTGCGAGATGCGTTACCTCCAAAACTTCTTGAACTGCTTTCTGCGGGTTGAGCAAAACCAGTTTCCCGCCCGATTCCTGACAGGACTTCAAGGTCGTCACTATTGCGCCCAACGCGCTACTGTCGATTAACGGGACGTTTGTTAAGTCAACGACTAATTTATCGTGCCCCGTTTGCAGCTGCATCTCCATTTCCTTGCGAAATGTATCTGTCGCATTTCCAAGGATCTTGCCTTCTACATGAAGAGTGGAAATGTTTTCCTCTCCAATGGTTGTATCAAAATTCATAGGACTTGTCCTTAGTATGTCTCCTTAGAATGTCGTGTTTTTTAGTGCCTGTCGAATGTGTCACCGTTCAAAGTCCAGTACCTCTACTAAAGCACGTCATCACGACGATCGTGATCGCGTGACTTCAGAACACTTCATATCTGGTACTCAGCGGACGAAACATTATCTTGCCCATGCTCATGTGTTGGCACGGCGCACCACAACATAACTCCGATTGAACTTTGGGTTTGTGAAAACGGTTTCAATGCTCCCACCGAGCGCGCTCAGGTATGCCGCGCTGTCATCAATTTCAGTATCTATTATTTCCCGCCCAAACTTGTAAGCTACCCACCTTCCAGTCGATTTTAGGAACGGTAAGCAGTATACAGCGGAGTCCCGAATAGTTGCGACGTAACGGGTGAAAACCCAATCATAAGCACCCATACGATCAGGGTCTTGCACACAAATTTCCGCGCGTTCGGTAAGTACTTCAACGTTGACTTTTTGATTTGACCAAGAACCCGCGCCTTTGTCAAAGTGTCTGTAGACGAGTTCTTGGTCAAGGTTTAGTTGCGGGATTAGAAATTTTAGGAAACTCCCCTTCTTTTTTGATGCTTCAACAAGCGTTAGTCGGATGTCAGGCACGTAAATTTTCAGTACAATTCCCGGGAATCCGGCACCTGTCCCGATGTCAATCACAGTGTCTCCTTTTTTAAGCGTTATATGTTCCAAAACGCTTAAGGAATCGAGAAAATGTTTATGAATAATCTCATTCTCATCTGTGATGGCGGTCAGGTTCATCCGCGCATTCCACCGAAGCAGTTCGTCACGATACTTGTTAAACTGTGCTGCCTGATGCGTGGTTAACGAAAACCCGTGCCGATTGAAAGTTTCTTTTAATAAAACGTGCTTGTCTTGTGCCAAAATTTTTTAACTATTGGGTTTTGCTCCGTTTTGTCTCCGCTTTCCAGTAACGGGTGGCCCCCCCTGTCCAAAACGGGTTTTAGACGAGAACAAACGGATATTGTTATATTACGTGTGACTCGATCAACTTGTAGGCGCGAGTTTCAGCTCGTGAATCTACTTCCGTGCGCTCTTTTGATGAAGGATAACCGTCAGGATTGAAATGTCGGCTGGCGAAACGCCAGGCAGACGCGACGCTTGCCCAATAGAGGCAGGACGCATCTTTGTAAGTTTCTCTCGTGCTTCGGTCTTTAGCCCTTGAACGTTCGCATAGTCGAATGTATCCGGGATTCGGAAATTTTCCAATCTCTTAAATTGGTGAATTTGTCGCTGCTGTCTCTGGATATATCCATCATATTTGATCTGAATTTCTACCTGTTCTTGGACAGTTGGTGGTAGTTTTTCAAGCGACGGTGCGATTTGTGTTATATGTTCATAACGGAGTTCTGGACGCTTCAAAAGAGCTGCCAAGGATGTGGGTTGCTTCAACTCACCCGTCTTGAGAATACCTGCCAAATTCTCCACAGTCGCTGTAGTCGGCTTAAGAAGTGTTTCCTGTAAACGTTTCAATTCTGTCTGTATGTCTGCTGCTTTCTTTTGGAACTGGTGATAACTGTCGTCATCAATCAACCCGATTTGCCTACCGATTTCGGTAAGTCGCAAATCGGCGTTGTCTTCTCGCAACGCTAACCGATATTCAGCACGAGATGTGAACATACGGTAAGGTTCTCGGATGTCCAGCGTAACCAGATCGTCAATAAGCACGGCTATATATGCCTGTGCCCTATCGAGAACAAGCGGTTTTTCGCCTTTGACCTTTAGGGAGGCATTGATACCTGCGATAAGTCCTTGTGCGGCGGCTTCCTCATAACCTGTAGTGCCATTGAGTTGTCCAGCGAAGTAGAGTCCAGGAACGTTTTTGGTCTCAAGCGTTGGTTGTAGTTGTGTCGCTGGTGCGAAATCGTATTCCACGGCGTATCCGAAGCGCATAATCTCAGCGTTCTCTAACCCTTTAATGCTGTGTACCATCTCTACCTGTACATCTTCAGGGAGGCTTGCAGAGATACCGTTGAGGTAAATTTCATCGGTGTCCCGTCCCTCTGGCTCAACGAAGACTTGATGCTCTGTTTTTTCAGAGAAGCGGACAACCTTATCCTCAATTGATGGACAATAGCGGGGCCCAATCCCTACGATGCGACCACTGTACATTGCAGAACGGTGAAGATTCTCGCGAATGACATCGTGTGTCTTTTCATTTGTATATGTTAGGTAACATGGGAGTTGCGGCTGCGTGATCCGTTCAGTTGAGAATGAGAAGGGGAGGGGGTTTTCGTCACCGGGTTGAATCTCCATCCCGCTAAAGTCAACCGTTTGGGCATTCACGCGTGGCGGCGTGCCTGTTTTGAGTCTTCCAATTTCAAAGCCGAGGCTTAAAAAACTTTCAGAGAGTTTTTCTGCTGAGGATTCGCCTGCCCTGCCTGCGCTATAAGAAACATCACCGATATGAATGATACCTTTCAGGAAAGTCCCTGTCGTCAGAATGACAGTCTCTCCGAAATAAGCGGTTTGTGTCTGACTCAGAATCCCGATGCACCGCCCATTCTCCACGAGGAGTTCTTCAACCAATACCTGTTTGATGTCAAGCCCTTGTTGTGCTTCCAAGACGCGTTTCATTTCATCTTGATACGCCTTTTTATCGGCTTGTGCGCGGCTTGAGCGAACCGCGGGCCCCTTTTTGGTATTCAAGCGTCGAAATTGAATCCCTGTCTTGTCGATATTTTTTGCCATCTCACCGCCGAGTGCGTCTATCTCTTTAACGAGGTGTCCCTTGGCGAGTCCGCCGATAGCAGGGTTGCAGGACATCTTGGCAATCGTATCGAGATTGATTGTGACGATCAGTGTTTCGCAGCCCATCCGCGCAGCGGCGAGTGCAGCTTCGCAACCCGCGTGCCCTGCGCCAACTACGATAACGTCATAATGTTTGTGGTAGGTGTTCATCTTTTTATCCTACTACGATAAAGGGATACATGCTTGCGTTTTAAAGTCCATCGTAAACAATGCTAATAACAAGCGTCGCGACAACTTCTAAACTTTTGGGGCTACATTTGTCGACAGTATCTTCAATCGTATGCCAATACGGATAATCAAAGTCAATTATATCAACCATCGGGATACCGACTTTGATTAATGGAACGTGATCATCCATAATCGCTTTCCCTAAGCGTTGTTGAAAAGGTCCTAAACCGAGGTTTGATGCTCGATGCCATATAGCCTCAGTAAACGCACGATTCGCGGTCCAAGAGTAGCGTTCTATCGGGAGTGTTAAATCTTTGTCGCCCACCATATCTAACAAGATTCCGTAGTCTGGCTTCCATTTTCCAAGATTTTTGGCAAAAAACCGGGAGCCGATAAACATATCGTCAGCGGTTCTACCGTAATCTTCGCCATCGAAAAGCACAATCACAACTCGCCGCGGCGGTGGGTGTTCTTTAAAAACTCTGGCGATTTCAAGAAGGATAGCAACGCCTGAAGCTCCATCGTTGGCACCGAGGATCGGTTTATCCCGATTTTCCGGTTTAGGGTCGTGATCGGCGATGGGACGTGTATCCCAATGCGCCGCGAGTAGCATTGTTTCCCCACTCTGCCGTTTCCCCGGAACGGGTGAGGACCCCGGTCCGAACTCTGCCAGAATATTGTTTAGGTGCAGCGTGTCAGTTTTTGTCTTGTATACATGCGGTTGGAGTTCTGCGTTGTTTGCGTACTTTTGCAGTTCTGTAAATAGGTAATTTTGTGTTTTGCGATGTGCCGCTGACCCCGGTGGTCGTGGACCGAATTCGCACTGTTTTTTCAATGCTGCAAACGCGCGTTGGGCATCAAAGGCTGCATGTGCTTGGCGAGCAGTGCTCGCGCTGAAATCGGTAGTATCTCTTAATTCCGTTTTTTGGCTGTCCGAATCTGGTGCAGCGCACGCGATACTAAACACGCCGCAAGACAGATTCACTAAAAGTAGTAGGAACCATCGCTTGATCATTTACGCTTTTCGCCTGCCTTCCAGTGCTTTTGCAAGTGTTACCTCGTCGATGTACTCCAAATCCCCACCAACAGGAATACCGTAAGCAATACGGGTGACACTGACTTCAAACGTTTCCAGTTGTTGTGTAAGATAGAGTGCCGTCGCCTGTCCTTCTGTTGTCCAATTCGTGGCAAGAATTACCTCTTGCACCGGTTCGTCATTTACGGTAGAATCCTTGATACGTTCAAAAAGTTTATTAATCCCGAGTTCTTCAGGTCCGGTACCGTCTAAGGGTGAGAGCACACCGCCGAGTACATGGTATAACCCTGTATAGCCGTTAGTTCTCTCAATAGCCCAAAGGTCATCTGACTCTTCAACAACACAAATTATCCGCTGATTGCGGCGCGGACTGGTACAGATATAGCACGGATTTGTATCGGTAATCGTGCCACACACATCGCAGTAGGAGAGTTGTTGTTTTACCTGCGCGATGGCATCCGCGATTTGGGCGGTTTCAGTGTCAGGTAACTTTAGCATAAAAAACGCTAAACGTTGCGCTGTCTTCTGACCAATCGTTGGTAACTTTTGAAGTTCAGTGATAAGCTTCGCCAGCGGTTTCGGGTATTCTTGCATGGATTCATGGGAGTCCAGGAATTTTAAGGCCGCCCGTCAATTTGCTCATTTCCGCGGACATCAATTCTTGCGATTGTTGCAATGCTTCATTGACTGCTGCGACGACCAGGTCCTCAAGCATTTCGGTATCTTCTGGGTCAACCACTTCTGGGGTAATCCGGAGTGAGATGACTTCCTGTTGTCCATTAACAACAGCGGTTACCATTCCACCGCCAACAGTTGCTTCAACAGTTCGGTTTGCAAGTTCTTCTCGGATTTCAAGCATCCGTTTTTGCATTTGTTGTGCCTGTTTCATCAGGTCATTCATCTTCATAGTTTTTGTCCTATCACCAAGCGGCTTTGAATCGTGTATACGTCCCTGTTTCGTTCCTATTTTGTTACAAAAATGCTTGGTGGAATAAAAGTTTCCTTACTTAATAAGATATGCTTTCCAAATTTGGAAAGCATTGATTATTGGGTTTCCAAAACTGTGGCATCAAAAAGATCCAGCGCAGTTTTGAGCTGCGGATCGTCTCGCGCCTCAACTTTGCGCATGAGTGGTGTCTTTGGTTCTACTTTTTCGGTTTCATCTTGAGCAGATGCCGATTCTGGGACAGTATCTAACGCGACCAACTCAATTTTTACGGATGTTCCGACTTCCTGCGTTAGAATGTTAGATATGATTTCTTTGTCTTCGTCTGTAACCATTGAGATATGTGTGGCGGAACACGCGATTTTAACGATATTTGTGCCGTTCACTGTCGGGACAGAGCCTTCTAACAAGCCGTATTTGAGCCTGGGCGATGGCAATTTTAATTTTACGTCCTCCCAAAACAGGGGCAGGTCTGCAAGATCGCGGGATGCTTGTGGCGTTGACGATGCGCTTGGAGCATTTGAATCCGGTGTAGCAGTCGTAGATGGATCTGTGTAATGTGTTGCAGGGTCAGGTTTGGCGGAGGTAAGAATATCCTTGCTTGTGCGGCGAGGTATCTGCGGTGAGGCAGTTTGCCTGTCTGACGGATTGACTTCTGAAGGTGGAAGTTGCCGTTGTGGGGGCGCGGAAATCCCGGCGGCATCAAACTTCTGCTCTAAGGCGTACAATTTGTCAACAATTTCTTGAAGCGGGACACCTTCTTCAAGAGAGTTAAGTTGGATCAGCGCAGCTTCTAACTGAATTTGTGGGTAGCCATACTGTTTTATATCGCGGTCGGTGTGCATCAAAATCTTGATGATCCGTGATAGCCGGTTGACCGACATCTGCTCCGCTTTTTGCTTGAGTTCCGACAAATCTGATTTCGGACTCTGAATCAACTCACTTAAGTTGTCGTCAATTGCTAACAGGCGGAGATCACGAAAATAGCCGATCAGTTGATCTAAGCATTGTGACAGATCTGTTCCTTGCTTCGTTAAGTCGTTTAGCGTTTTTAGACTCTTTGAAAGGTCTCTTTCTGTAATTGCTGTTGTAAGTTTTCGGAGCAGAGCACTCGAACCGAGTCCGATGATTTGTTCAATAGCATCAGTTGTGAGATCCTTACCAGCGGATGAGACGAGACGTTCCAACAAGTTTTCAGCGTCTCGTAGACAACCTTCGGATTGACGGGTAATGAGCGTGAGGACATCCAGGTCCGCCGAGACTCCTTCTTCTTTGGCAATTAACTGTAAGCGGGTAATTATTTTTTCATCTTCCAAGTGTCGAAAATCGAAATCTTGACAGCGGGAGCTAATCGTCTTCGGGATTTTGGCGTGCTCTGTGGTAGCCATGATAAAGATGACGTGTGGCGGCGGTTCTTCAAGCGTTTTAAGCAGGGCGTTGAATGCCTCTATTGAGAGCATGTGCGCTTCATCTATGATATAGATTTTATAGGGGCAAGTGGCTGGAGAGAGTTTAACGTTTTCCCGAAGGTCCCGAATCGTATCAATACCGCGATTCGAGGCGCCATCCATTTCCAATACATCAAGGGATCGCCCTTGTGAGATGTCGTTACAGAATACACATTGGTTGCAAGGTTCCGCGGTTTCGACGGTATCAAATCCGGTTTCTTGAACACGGTTCGGGCAGTTAACCGCTTTGGCAAGGATACGCGCGACGGTGGTCTTGCCGGTCCCACGGGGACCCCAAAAAAGGTAGGCGTGCCCGACGCGTTCAGACAGAATCTGATTTTTTAGCGTTGTGGTAACGTGTGCCTGTCCAACAACGTCATTGAAGTTTTGGGGTCGCCATTTTTGGGCGAGAACCTCGTAAGACATTGCGCGATCCTTTCTTGTACGGCTTGAGAATGTAAAGCAAAGACAAATTGTGCCTTATTGGCACAATTTGGGAATGAGATGTGGTCTGCCGAGATACTATGCGCAAAAAAAATGGCTACGCACCCAGAGTTGACAAGCCTCTCCAAGCGTTGCCCGCGCCGTTAGCTCAGGTCAGGCACCCTTGCGTCACACGAACAACTCATCTACCGCTGCTTCCTTCCGGACCTGACGGGGTTTAACAAGCACTCGTTGCTCAAGACCCAACCCTCAACACTACGTACGTGGGACAGACCCCACAGAAACATGCCGCATACTGGGGATTCAGTCCTGCTTTAGCGGATTGCAGATACAGGGCACCGCTACCTCCCCACCTAGCATAGCCAAGGTATTAAGAATGAAAACTGGCGGAGAGAGTGGGATTCGAACCCACGGTACTGCAAAACAGCACACATGATTTCCAGTCATGCCAGTTCAACCAACTCCTGCATCTCTCCGTATTTTGGTATAGCAAGTTCTGGCTTGCCAGTTCCGCCAAAATGTTGATGTCATCTCACGAGGCATGTAAACCTCGCGTTACGCAACATCAGATGCGCAGTGACAAAGACCTATCTCAATTTAATCCGAGATCAAAAAATGTAAACAAAGACAAATTGTGCTTTAATGGCACAATTTCGTATGGAGCAGACGGGATTTGAACCCGTGACCTCATCCGTGCGAGGGATGCACTCTCCCAGCTGAGCTACTGCCCCACAGGTTATAAAACTTATCGGGTTTACAAACCCTCCTACGGCATCTTGCGATGACAGATTTCGGGTTTACAAAACCCTCCTACAGCATCTTGCGATGGCTCATTATGGTTCGACTCGAAAATATCAAAAAACGGAGAGAGTGGGATTCGAACCCACGGTGACTTGCGCCACAACAGTTTTCGAGACTGTCCAGTTCAACCACTCCTGCATCTCTCCTTATGACGTGTCATAATGATAGCGTAGTATACCTTCAACGTTGAATTCACTTTTTACAGTTCTGGCGGCGTTCCTGAAAAAAAGATTTTAGCAACGCGCTGCTCTCATCTGCTAACACACCACTTACCAATTCAACCCGATGGTTCAGGCGTTCATCTTGGAGGATGTTGTAGAGTGTACCCGCTGCCCCGGATTTCGGGTCTGGCGTGCCGTAAACCACCTTCGGGATGCGTGCTAACACAATAGCACCGGCACACATTGGGCACGGTTCTAAGGTCACATAAAGCGTTGTATCTACAAACCGCCAGTTACCAATTTTCTCGGATGCCGCTTGTATGACGAGCATTTCCGCATGAGCGATAGGGCTGCCAGAGTGTTCGCGCAGATTGGATGCTTCAGCGATACGGACACCGTTGCTAACGAGGATGGCACCGACAGGGACTTCGCCCTTTTCGGCGGCTTGTTTCGCTAACTTGAGTGCTTGTTCCATCCAAAAAAGATCGCTATCCAAATTTAGTCCAACAAATGGCTCGTGAAGCGCCTGAGAGGATTCGAACCCCCGGCCTTCTGATCCGTAGTCAGATGCTCTAATCCACTGAGCTACAGGCGCGCATTATAATAACTATCGGTTATCAGTCAAGAGCGTTTGCGGTGTGAAAGCGGCACACCGCTGCCACAACGGGGTACTGAAAACCTTGACCAACAACGCGTCTACAGATACTTTTGCTAAGGCGCGAGTTGTTGATCAAAACTATTTTAGAAACGGAGAGGGTGGGATTCGAACCCACGATGGCTTGCGCCATAACTGCTTAGCAG
>VXZK01000010.1 GCA_009845545.1 Candidatus Poribacteria bacterium | reverse complement strand
TTATAATGTATAATATTCTGTTATGCTATGCTTATGTCACCATATTAAGACGGAGACGGAAAAAGCAGCTGCAGAGGAAGGCTTTTTCAAAAGTGTATTCGTAAGCTGCGCAACCACCGCCAAATAGGGGGACTCCTTTCAGTGAACAAAAAGCCCAGAAAATCTTTTGCCAGAACACAGATTCGGACAGATCTCCCGAATCTTATAGAAACCCAAAAAGTTTCGTACGATGCCTTTTTACAGCGAGATGTCTCACCCAATGAACGTATAGATACAGGCCTCCAGGCAGTATTTAAGGAAGTGTTTCCTATCCGAGATTTTTCGGAGGTCAATAGCCTTGAATTTGTCAGTTACACCCTCGGGACACCCAAATATACATTACAAGAATGTGTTGCGCGCGGTGTTACGTATCAGGTCTCTCTCACAGCGCGTATCATGCTCGTCCTACGCGAAACGGATCAGGATGCAGATGAACCCCACGTCGTAGATATCCGAGAATCCGATGTCTATCTCGGCGAAGTGCCATTAATGACTGAAAACGGCAGCTTCATTGTCAACGGCAGTGAACGTGTGATCGTCAGTCAGCTGCACCGTTCGCCGGGGGTCATTTTTCTTGAGAAATCGTTGCCAACCGGAAGACGGACACCAACTGCCCAAATCATCCCCTATCGCGGGGCATGGGTCGAATTTGAAATAGACACCAAGGACCAGATTTATGTCCGCATTGACAAACGCAGAAAACTACCCGCTACAGTGCTACTTCGGGCACTCGGTTGGGAGTCAGACGCAGATATCCTGAAACTCTACGCCAAAACGGAACGGCTTGTACTTGACGGATGGCAGGTTACGCACGTCAAGGAACCCGCAAAACAGCTTAAAGCAGGGGATTTGTTAGACGCTGCAGAATTTCGGCAAGCCAAGAAGGACTATCCCGATCTTGAGGCTGAGAAGTATTATCGCGTCACGCTCGTACCCGATGAAGATGAAGGCTGCCCGTTAGAGATAGGACAACTCATCTCGGAGAAAGAGCGTACAAGGCACCGTAGAAAATGGAAAGGCTTTAAGGCCGATCTGCGACATCGCATTGTGGATACCCACGGCAGCGGGTGTGAGTTTACGCTTGGACAGGTACTAACAAATTCGGAATACGAAGCCGCACGCGCCCGCTATGCAAAAGAGGCTTTCACGGCTGAACAGATCCTGTCCGAAGATGCGCAAGATAGGGTCTGTGCTGAAGACGTTATTCATCAAGAAACCGGCGAAGTACTCCTCACTGCGAATACCCTCCTCACCGAAACCGAATTGGAACGGCTCAAAGAAGCCGGTGTTGAGGCGCTCACTGTCTTGGATGCCGAGGATTGCCAACACATCCGGTTTTTAAGGAATACACTCGAGCGTGACCGACAGACGGACTACGAGGCGCAATACTCTTTACAGGACGCAGCACTCCTTACCATTTTCCGCACTTTGAGACCCGGCGATACCACCAATATAGAGAACGCACGTAAACACCTCACATGGCTGCTTTTTGATTCACACCGATATGATTTAGGGGTCGTTGGAAGATACAAACTGAATCGAAAATTCCACGGGATATCTGTTTACGGAGAACCACCTGAAGAGACAGTGCGCACACTCCGTCCCGAAGATATTGCCGCTACAGTAGACCGTCTCCTTAAAGTACATAACGGGTTAGCACCGAAAGACGATCTTGACCATCTCGGCAACCGACGGGTACGTGTTATCGGTGAACTCCTTGAAAACCAGTTCCGGATGGGGTTATTCCAAATTCGCAGGACCACCCGAGAACGGTTGAGTACGAACAACGATGTCGCAAAAGTCGTGCCGTCTTCACTTGTAAATCCGAAGCCACTCATGATGGCACTCCGTGAATTCTTCGGCTCAAACCAGTTGTCGCAATTTATGCAACAGATTAATCCCTTGGACGAGTTGACACACAAACGCCGGATCTCAGCAATCGGTCCGGGTGGACTTCATCGAGACAGGGCAACAGCCGCGGTTCGCGATGTACACCGGACACACTATGGACGTGTGTGTCCTTTGGAAACGCCTGAAGGACCGTCAATCGGACTCATCGTTTCTCTCGCTTGCTATGGACGGATAAACCCTTACGGCTTTATAGAAACACCGTATCGTAAAGTCGAGAACGGATCCGTTTTAGAACAGGTCGAATATCTCACGGCAGATAGCGAAGATACCGCCCATATTGCTGCGAAAACAGCATCTGCAGTGGCACACCATCACGATGATCCGGATCGCGTGACCACCGAGCGCGATGCCCCAGAAACTACGAATGGTGGTACGGATACTTCCGGACAGCTCCTACCTGTCCGCAGTGGTGAAGACGTGCTGTCCCTCCCCATGGAAAAGGTGGACTATATCGGCGTTTCACCGCAGCAGATCGTGGGCATCTCTGCCGCACTCGTCCCGTTTCTGGAACATGAGGACGCAAACCGGGCATTGATGGGCGCAAACCACCAGCGCCAAGCCGTACCCCTTGTACGCCCAGAAGCACCCCTTGTCGGCACTGGCATGGAAGAACCGGCAGCACTGTATTCTGGCGCACTTATTACTGCTAAGCGCGCAGGGACGGTCACAAGTGTCTCCGCCGACGAAATTCTCATATACACAGGCGAAGCACTTCACCATGATGCAGGTGAAAACACTTTCAGCGAGATGGGTTACGATGTCTATAAACTCCAGACCTTCAAGCGGAGTAACAGCGGTACCTGTATCCATCAACGGCCCATCGTTGCTGTCGGGGATCAAGTTAAAGCTGGACAGGTCATCGTTGACGGCACCTCTACAGAAAGCGGCGAACTCGCACTCGGGCGGAATATTCTGTGTGCTTATATGCCGTGGGGTGGCCACAACTACGAGGACTCTATCCTCATTAGTGAGACACTCATCACCGAGGATACCTTCACCTCTATCCATATTGAGGAATTTGAGGTAGAGGCGCGCGAAACGAAGGTCGGACCCGAGGAAATCACGCGAGACATTCCGAACGTTAGCGAACAGCGACTCAGTCAACTTGATGAGGAAGGCATCATCCGCGTCGGTAGCGTTGTTAAAGCAGGTAGCATCCTTGTCGGTAAGATTACACCGAAAGGTGAAAGCGAATATGGACCGGAAGAGAAACTCCTGCGAGCGATCTTTGGTGAGAAAGTTAAAGAGGTCCGCGATGCCTCTACTTATGTTCGACCCGGCGTTGAAGGGGTCGTCATTGATGTAAAGGTGTTTTCACGTAAACCCGATGGCGCACAACAGCGTGGGAACTGGATGCAAGATGACTCCGGGTTGTCAATGGCGGATGGGTTACGGTATGAATCGAAACGTAAGGAGATCGAAGATAATTGGCGGCAGCAGACTGCTTCAATCCGGCGTCGAAAAGTTGAGGAAATTCGTAATGCCCTCATCGGTTCTGAACTTGTTGATCCACTTTACGCAGTCAATGTCCCCGAGCCTTTCGCTAATGCCGGTGATATCTTGACCGCTGAAGTTTTAGATACTTATATGTCCGGTTTCACGGCGGACGAGTATTGGACGGTAACGGAGGATACCGCCGCTGAAGCCTTCACGGCTGAGCCACGCTATAGGGTCACAAGCGTACCTGAGCCTGTTCCTACGCTCGCGACACGGACACCAGAAAATCCAGAGGCTACTATCAGCGACGAAGATGAAGACTTTGAAGCCGTCGGCATCTCCTCAGTCGCATCCCCCGAAACCGTCAGCGCAGTCGAGGCATATCTGAGTGAAGTTTGCCAAAATAGCCTTCAGGCACCAGTCATCAGTCATCAGCAAGAGGATGAGGAAGCATCAGACCCCTCTTTGACGACTGAAAACCAATATGCTGATGTTTCGCTGCTCGGTTACGATGGCAGCGTGGTGGCTATTGCTATGCATAAAAACACCGACGCTGAAGATGCCGAAGGCGAATCGGATACCGACCCGCTTAAGGAGACCCTTACTGCAACGAACGCGCGGTTCGGGATATTGCTAACTGAAGAAGACCTTGAACCTGATAACTATGAATTCTATGAACTTGTTGACAACACAACGTTAGAAACCCGGGAACGCTCGGAATTTGAACAATCTGTCGTCGCACAGCTCCAGGCAGCTGGATGTCCGGTCGTCCAAGGACAAGAACTCACGGAAGCAGAATGGACGGACTACAGTGAAACCTTTCCAGATTTGCAAACAGAACGATTTTGGCAAATTAAGGAAGTCTTTGACACGGAGTGTCCATTGATCGAAGGGCTGGAGTTTTCGGAGGCTGACTACCAGGAAGTGTGTAGTGATTATCCGGCACGTTTTGTAGAAGCCGGACGGCAACTCACTGCAGAAGAACGGGAGGCACTCAGTAAGACTGCCAGAGACCTAAAAACCGATAGCACTTGGCACATTACCGCCGTTTTCGACCCGAAGTGCACACTATCGATCGGAGAATATGCTTCTGATGCCGACTATCACAAAGCGCGTAAGGCATGTAGCTTGTCCTTCTCGGACATCAACGTGACCAATGCTGAGGCGAAAGAGCATATTCAACGCATTGAGGAGATGGCACAGGGCAGGATCACCGCTTACACGGACGAGAAAGAGCAGGCACTCCAGCAATTGGAAATGGGCGATGAACTCAAGCCTGGGGTTATCAAGCGTGTTAAAGTCTATGTTGCCAGCAAGCGTCCTATTTCTATCGGCGATAAGATGGCAGGCCGCTACGGAAACAAAGGTGTTGTTGCCAAAATTTTGCCAGCTGAAGATATGCCCTATATGCCAGATGGGACACCTGTCGAGTTGGTGTTGAATCCCTTAGGGGTACCCTCTCGAATGAACGTTGGTCAAATTTTGGAAATTCACCTCGGATGGGCGTGTCATGAACTCGGTATCCGCGTGGCATCTCCGGTATTTGATGGCGCGACTGAGCAAGAAGTTTTTGATATGCTCGGCGAAACCGAGCTCCCGGAGCGCAGTAAACGCACCGGTAAGAGCATCCTTTTTGACGGTCGGACGGGTGAACCCTTCGCACAAGAAGTAACCGTCGGATACGTCTATTTTCTCAAATTGAACCACCTCGTCGCTGATAAGATGCACGCGCGTTCCACGGGACCTTACTCGCTTGTTACACAACAACCCCTCGGCGGTAAGGCACAACACGGCGGACAACGGCTCGGTGAGATGGAAGTTTGGGCTTTGGAAGCTTACGGTGCTGCGCATACACTACAAGAAATGCTCACGCTCAAATCGGATGATGTGCTTGGCAGAAGAGAGATTTATGAATCGGTTGTGAAAGGGCTAAACCCTGATCCGCCTGGAACCCCCGAATCATTCAAGGTATTAGTCCGTGAACTCCAAACCCTCGGACTTCATGTATCCCTTGACCAAGATGAGGAATAGCAATCAGTCGTCAGTTATCAGTTGTCAGTCGTTAGTTAAGAGGGTTCTTGTAGCAGTTTAGTTTACTGTTCAAGCGTCAGCAACCTCTTTAACTGATAACTGATAACCGATAACTGATAACCACTACAAGGAGAACTGATGAACACAGCATTTGACAGCATCTCCATAAAGATAGCCTCGCCTGATCAGATAAAGGACTCGGCGAAACAAACCAGTTGCAGACGCCGAAACGCTTCTGAACCGACTGAGGGACCGTTTATCTGCCCGGAAAAAGGCACCTGCAGCTGCGGCGAGGTCAAGAAAGCGGAGACTATTAACTATCGTTCCTTTCGTCCGGAACCTGAAGGGCTTTTCTGTGAGGCGATCTTCGGACCACAAAAGGATTGGGAGTGTAACTGCGGTAAGTATAAACGGATTAAGCACAAAGGAATGATATGTGATCGCTGTGGCGTTGAGATTACACAGCAGCGCGTCCGAAGGGACCGCCTCGGATATATCCAACTCGCTGCACCTGTATCCCATATATGGTATTTCAAGGGACTTCCATCACGGATCGGCGTTTTCTGTGGACTCTCTTCACGCGATGTTGAACGTGTACTCTATTTTGAGGGATTTATCGTTGTTGAAGTAACGGACCCAGATTGCCCACTTGAAGTTGGGCAGGTATTAACTGAAGTTGAATATGTAGAGCATAGTAATAAGCATTGGGGCGGCTTTCGTGCTGGCACCGGGGCAGAAGTTATCCGCGAAATCCTTAGCGACATTAACCTTGAAGAGAAGGTAAAAGAGTTAACCGAAGAGCTGGAGGAAACGACAAGCCATCAGAAAAAACTTAAGGTCGCCAAGCAGCTGAAGCAGATGGCTGATTTCGCGGAAGCCGAACAGCGACCCGAATGGATGATTCTCGATGTCATTCCAGTGATTCCACCCGATTTACGACCCCTGGTACCCCTTGAAGGGGGACGCTTCGCTACCAGCGATCTCAACGACTTATATCGCCGGGTTATCAATCGGAACAACCGACTCCGGAAACTCATACAGCTCCGTTCCCCAGAGGTGATCCTTCGCAACGAAAAACGGATGCTACAAGAGGCTGTTGATGCATTCTTTGACAACGGACGGCACGGCAGACGCGTCACCGGACCCGGGAACCGGCCGCTCAAATCCCTTGCCGAGGTACTCAAAGGCAAAATCGGACGGTTTCGCCAGAACCTGCTCGGTAAACGCGTTGACTACTCCGGACGGAGTGTTATCGTCGTTGGTCCTGAATTGGGGCTACACCAGTGTGGTATACCGAAACGGATGGCAGTCGAATTGTTCAAACCGTTTATTATTGAGCGACTCCAGGCATACGGCTATACACAGACGATTAAGCGCGCAAAGCATATCGCTGAACACGTTGACTCCGATTCGCCTGTCTGGGAAGTTGTAGAGGAAGTTATCGCGGATCATCCCGTCCTCCTCAATCGACCACCGACTTTGCACCGACTCGGGATTCAAGCGTTTTTGCCTGTCTTGGTCGAAGGCAAATCCATCAGAATTCCGCCGCTCGTTTGTAAGGCGTTCAACGCCGATTTTGATGGCGACCAGATGGCGGTTCACGTACCGCTGACGGTCGAAGCACAGGCTGAGGCAAAACTTCTTATGCTCAGCAGCCACAACATTTTGAAGCCTTCACACGGTAATCCGATCGCTGTTCCTGAACTCGACATGGTCCTTGGACCCAGTTTCCTTACCAAAACGTTACCAGGACACGCTGAGGATGCGGCACTTTTGCATGAGGCATATACGGCAGATGACGCTTCTGCTTTTGAGGCATTTCGGGACAAACCCTGGTATCACCGACGCTTCGCGCATCCGGAGGAGGTTATCACCGCCCATGCTGCAGGGCAACTGAAACTGCACGACAGTGTTCAACTGTTTTCTTTGTCTGACGAAGGTGTGAAAATTACCGAACCTATTCTCACAACAGTAGGGAGAGTTATCTTTAACGAAGTACTCCCTTCTGAATTAGTATGGGAAGATGAACACTCCCAGCAGCAGATTCGGTTTTTTAATGACGAGGCAGGCGGTAGGGAATTATCTGCCCTCATTCATCGGTGCTTTAACGAATTAGGCACACGCGTCACAACCGAAGTACTTGAAAATGTCCAAAAACTCGCTTTTGAGTACGCAACGTTGAGCGGTATTTCGCCCGGTATCACGGATTATATTACACCTGACAGCCGGAACGAGTTGGTGAATACGGCAAAAGCCGAAATTGAAAACCTCCTTGAAGGCGCCCCCGCAACTGAAAGCGAGGAATCCGAAAACGAGCAGATTCGCATCTGGCTGAACGCAAAGGACAAGATAGAAGCTGAGATGTTTGAAACCTTACCCCAGATAGAGACCGCCCTTGTTGAGCGTGGAGACCCGCGTAAGGTTCACCCCTATGTCGATCACAATGGATTAGAGGTAGACGACAAAACGGTGGAGGGTTTCAGTCCAGTGCATATTATGGCAGATAGTGGGGCGCGCGCACGAAAAGATCCATTTATGCAAATCAGTGCTTTTATCGGACTCAAGGCAAAGCAGGATGGGGATATCCTTATCCCACCGATCGGGACTGCGACTTCTCGGGAAGGCGACTCAGAGCTACCCAACTATTTTTGTTCGTATCGCGAAGGATTGGATGTGCTCGACTATTTCAACTCTACCTATGGGTCCCGTAAAGGGCTCGTGGACACGGCACTGAAAACTGCGCATTCGGGGTACCTCACCCGGAGACTTGTAGATGTTGCCCAGGATGTCCGCGTGACCTCTGAAGATTGCCATACGCTGAATAGCATCCAGAAATTTGCAACAGAAGGCGGCGATCTTGCCTTTAAAATCAGTGGCCGCACCGCTGCCGAGGATGTAGCCCATCCAGAGACCGGTGATGTACTTGTTCCCGCCAACACTGTCATCTCTATACAGAAGGCAGACCAGATTGACACGCTCGGGATAAAAATAGTCAATGTCCGTTCCGTACTCACCTGCCAGAATAGCGAAGGCGTTTGTGCCAAATGCTACGGGAACGATCTGACTACGAATAACCTCGTCAATGTCGGCGAAGCGGTCGGAATTATCGCCGCGCAATCCATCGGTGAACCCGGAACGCAGCTGACGATGCGGACCTTCCACACAGGCGGTGCTGTTGAGGATGTCTCCGAAGCCCGTCAGCACAGAATTCTATCCAAAGCCAGTGGCACCGCACGTTTCCGAGATTTCCAACCCGGACGAACCGTCAAACAGGAACGAGACCTCTGGATCGCTACCGAAAACCGAGCAAATCTTGATGGACCTGCTTACAAAGTCCAACAAGTGAATCACCCCGATTGCCAACTCCGTAAAGGCGAATTACTCAGCGAGAAGCAGTATAGCGAGAACACAGAGCGTTATAAAGGCTTTGATACCAAGACGTGGCTCTACGAGGTTACGGCTGTTTTGGATAGCGGCTGCCGTTTGAAAATCGGTCAGCAGTTGTCACAGGCAGAGTACGCCAAAGCACTCGCTGAATACGGCTTCCAACGCTTTGTAACGCCTCACTACCGCGTGACACGAGTGCAACATCCCGACATCTCAGCAGCCGCTGGCGACCTGCTCACTGAAGAACGGATCAAGCAGCTAAAGGATGAGATTCAACAGGGATTTGAGGGCGAGTGGTATTACTTAGATCCAGAAACTGATGAACTTGTTAAGGAAGAAGACCTGAAGGTAACGAGTAACGCGCCTCTTGAACAGACGAATGTGGCCGCAGATACTGAAGAAGAAGATACCGGTTTCAAGCGTGTTTATCGTGTAACCGACATACATGAAAATGTTCAAGAAAACTTCCCCTTTGAGGTGGGACAAGAAGTGCCGACGGAAGAAATTACGCCGTGGTTGACCCCGTTTGAGATCGATTCAAAGCCAATTTACGTTGTCAATGAAGATATCCCAGACGGCTCTTCCCTTATTGAACAGACCTTTTTGCCGAGTGATCGCGCAAGTTCAGAGGTGTCACCTCTTAAGACGGGAGACGAACTGAGCACAACTGACTATGAGCGAGCCTGCACTTCCTATCGAGAGAATGGATGGGCATTTAAAGTTGAAAAACAGGAGATTGAACGCCATCGCGTAACAAAGGTGTATCATGAAGAATGTCCGCTTAAACCCGGCGAAGAGCTAACAGCGGAGGCGTTAAGCCGGGCACATAGACGATTTACCGGTTTTGATGCACAAAAATTACGCCATCGCGTAACACAGGTACATCATCCCGACTGTCTACTTAAACCCGGAGATTTGCTCGGTGAGAGTGAAGCAAAGCAGCAACATGAGACTTATCTCGGTTTTACCACTTCTACAAGTGAGACTGTTATAGGCAGCTTTGAGGCAGAACGCGTATATCGGATAACGGCTGTCAATCATCCTGATTGCGAATTAAAAGAAGGTGAACTTCTAACACAAAAGGAGTCAACCGCAAAACGCCGACAATACAAGGGACTCGAAGTCATTCGTCATTATGAAGTGACAAATGTTGAAGATGGAACCTCAGCTGTGAATGTTGGCGACCGTCTCACCGAAATCGAGTATAAGTCACTCCGTAAGGCTGATCCTGAACTCGCAGGAAAAGTCACCAGCCTGTACGAGGTCGTTAGTGTACATCACCCTGAACTGGACGTGGAGGCCGGGACTGAACTGACTGAAGCCGATTACCGAACTTACAATCGAAAGTTCAAGGGGTTTGACACTGAACTCATCTACAAAATCGTTGCCGACAAACGGGACACGGGGACACCGCTTGAGCCGGGCACGGAACTTCTCGCGAAGGAATACCGGGCATTGGAAAAGGCGAATAAGAAGGTTACCCATACGGTAACTGCCGTCTATCATCCGCATTGTCCGTATGCTCTTGGCGATGAACTGTCAGCAGAACTGTACGCGGAGGCGAAGGTGAAGTACCGTGGATTTGAAATAGATGAGTTATCCCTTCAGATGCGAATTGAGGTCGAAACAACTGATGGCACGCGAGTACCGCATGTTATCCCCGCCGATTACTCCTTCTCTCTATCAGAAGGCGATAGCATCCGTAAAGGCGAAACGCTTGCCGAACTCCATGAGAGAACTGCGAACCTTGACATCGTTGCCGGTATTCCGCGGGTTACAGACCTATTTGAGGCACGCCGCCTCAAACGCGGAGATGCCGCACAAATCGCCGAAATTGAGGGATACGTCCGATCCGCAGGCACAAAGGGAGGCGTCCCCACATATCGCATTGAACATGAAGACTATAAGAGTGGCCTCTACCAAATCCCTGACGAGAAACGACTTGTCGCTGAAGGCGATTGGGTAGATGCAGGTGAACCGCTCACCAGTGGTTTCCTCAATCCCCACGATATTTTGAGTATCGGACGCACCACGATTGAGGGCGTACCTGTTGAAGGCGAAGAAGCCGTTTGGGCATATCTCGTTGATGAAGTGCAGAAAGTCTACGGCAAAGGCACTATCAAAGATAAGCACGTTGAGGTCATCGTACGGCAGATGCTCACCAAAATTCGCATCACCGAACCCGGTGATACTGACTTCTATCTCAATGAAGAGGTACAGCGCAAGCGCTTTGAGCGTATCAATAGCGAAGTTGTAGAGAAAGGCGAAACGCCTGCTACCGGTGAACCGATCCTCCAGAGTATTAGTAAAGCCTCCTTGAGCACGGATAGCTTCATCTCTGCTGCATCCTTCCAACAGACAACGAAGGTGCTAACAGATGCCGCTGTCAGTGGACAAACCGATCAACTCTTCGGGCTGAAGGAGAATGTCATCCTCGGTCGCCTTATCCCCGCAGGCAGTGGGTTCGCCAGTTTCCAGAACCTTGAAATATCCGATGTTGAGTCGGAAATCGCAGAAGCAAGCGATGATGATTAATTAGTTATCAGTTGTCAGTCCGGAAATCTGCTACGCAGATTTCCTTTCAGTTGTCGGTTAAAGGGTGGTTTGGCTAAATCAAAACATCTTTAACTGATAACTGATAACTGATAACCGATAACCACTTACCCCAAATTCGGTCGTGTCATATCCCCCGGTACGACCAGCTCGTCAAAAGCCTCTCCTGTTAAAACTTCCATCGCAACGGCAGCCTCACGGAGCGTACACCGCTGTTCATGCGCATATTGTGCCACCTTCGCCGCCTTATCGTAACCGATGTGTGGGGTCAATGCCGTCACCAGCATTAACGATTCCGATAGATGTCGCCCGATAATCTCACGGTTCGGTACAATACCTTCTACGCAATTCACGCGGAAAGATTCACACGCATCCCCAAGAAGTTGTATAGATTGTAACGCATTGTACGCAATCACAGGCATAAATACGTTCAGTTGCAAGGCACCATTCGCACCAGCAAACGCCAGCGTCGTGTCGTTTCCCATCACCTGTGCACACACCATCGTGACGGCTTCACATTGGGTCGGATTCACCTTCCCCGGCATAATAGAACTACCCGGTTCCATTTCAGGGAGTTGCAGTTCACCGAGACCGCACCGCGGTCCGGACGCGAGCCATCGAATGTCGTTCGCAATCTTAAACAGTCCAACAGCCAACGTCTTCAAGGCACCGCTGGCACTGACGACAGCATCCCGACACGCGAGTGCCTCAAACGCGTTGGGAGCGCGCTGGAATTCATAACCCGTTGTTTCCGAAAGCCGTGCGACGACCCGTGCAGTGTAATCAGGGTGCGTATTCAACCCGGTACCGACGGCTGTGCCACCGATCGGGAGTTCACAGAGGTGCGGTAGCGAAGCCGTAATCCGTTGTTCGGCGGCAGTAAGTTGTTGCGTGTATGCACTAAATTCCTGCCCGAGCGTCAGTGGTGTCGCATCCATCAAATGTGTTCTGCCAATCTTGACAATCTCTGCAAACTCGGATACCTTTTCGGCAAAGGCTTCTCGCAGTGCGCCCAAGCGCGGCAACAGATGTACCTGAATCTGCCGGACCATTGCCAAGTGGATAGATGTCGGAAACACATCGTTTGTCGATTGGGATTTGTTAACGTGATCGTTCGGATGAATCGGGTCTTTGCTTCCCATTTCACCGCCGAGCATCTCAATCGCACGGTTCGCGATGACTTCATTAACATTCATATTTGTCTGCGTTCCGCTCCCCGTCTGCCAGATACGGAGTGGAAAATGAGCATCCAACGCGCCGTCAATAACTTCTTGTGCTGCGGTGCTAATCGCTTCTGCAAGTTTAGTTTCCAGCAAACCAAGATCAGCATTCACCTGTGCAACCGCCTGTTTGATGGTTCCGAGTGCCCATATCTCCGCGCGTGGGAGGCGTTCGTCCCCAATCTTAAAATTCTGGAGTGCCCGTTGTGTCTGGGCCCCCCAGTATCTGTCAGCTGGGACGTGAAGCGTCCCCATACTATCTGTTTCAGTTCTCATAAAAACTCTTGAATTCCTTTCAATTTTTGCTCAGAATCTCCTTAAAATTTAGCACACTTCCACCTACCAATGCAATTAAATTTAAAAAAATAACTGTCTCAAACCCAGGACCTGTAGGTTCGGTTTGATGAAGTTTAAGAAAATATTTCGGTAATTCTATATTTTCCCCAGGCCTGGTAGGTTCGGTTTCAAACCGAACCGGATTGACCAAGAAATTACCGAATTAAAAAATTAATCTTCATCAACCGAACCGGATTCTACACGGAAACTGCGTTGGCACTTCAAATTTCTTGACAGGTTTTAAGAAAATATGTTATCATAGGATAACACATCACAAAATAGATTGCTGGAGACAGCATAACGCAATTTCCCTGTCCAGAACGAGATGAGCACGTGGAATTCTATGATAACTTTAAATTTGACTGGGACGAGAACAAGCAGAGAAACAATGTAAGAAAACATAAAGTTTCTTTTTATGAGGCAATCACAGTATTCTCATCCTCTCCATTATTAACAGAGAACGATGACCTACACTCGCAATATGAACAAAGATATAAAACTACCGGATATTCTGTTAAAAACAGATTGCTGGTTGTTATCTATACAGACAGAGGGGATGTAACCCGCATAATCTCAGCTAGAAAAGCAAATAAATTAGAAAGGGAAAATTATCATGAACATTTTAGCGAATACTTACCGCC
>VXZK01000152.1 GCA_009845545.1 Candidatus Poribacteria bacterium | reverse complement strand
GATCTATTTTCTTCTGTAGGAGCGAGCTGTGCTCGCGATATTGCCAAAAAACGTCAACATTTGTCAACCAAAATCAAGATTGAAACCGAAAACTAAATCGCCTTGGTCTCTTTGCTGATTCAGTTTGCCCATTTTACGCAAGTATGGTACAATTTTAATAGATACTGAGTTGCATACCTAACAACAAGGAATACCGATATTGGAAACGCTTAAAATCAAATCTCTGAATGATTTTATCGAATGGGTAGAAAACATAAATCCCGAATTGGAATCGGAAAGGTATTTGTTTCGGGGTTTATCAAACGAAAAATACCTGATAGAAGCATCCGCTTGGCGGCGACTCCCGCCTGAATATAACAGAAGCAGTTATGAGGAATTTCTTGAAATCAACAAGTTTCTAATCAAGGAGGCACGTCTCCAAGGGCACGACCACAAAAATGGACGAGAACTGAAAGATTTGGAAATACTTGCCGAACTTCAGCACAAACACTTAGGAATCATGCCGAATGCAACACCTTTTTGAAAAACTACGTGAAGATACCCTAAACTGGCGTAAAGACGGATACCCCTGCCAAGATTACCCACTTATCGGAGAAGTCCTACGCTACCAATTTGAAGGCGAAACAGATGATCGCGTCCAACTCAAATACCTCCGCGAACCGCAATTTCAATCCCTGGAACTCTATTGGTACCTGCGATTGGTGTTGAAGACCCCACATATTGTTGATCTCTATAAACACTATTACGACACCGGCGATATACGCGATTTCTGTGAAGCTTTCGGAATCCCACTCACGCCAAACGATCTGATATACATTACGAATGTTGATGCAGTTATTAATTTGGTGGAAAACAACCCAGATTTTGTTAAACTGAAACAAATTGATCCGGTTTACGAGGCTGTAACACTCCCGTATCCGAGTTATATCTTCGCGCTTGCAATGGGCACCGGCAAGACGGTTCTTATCGGCACTATTATTGCAACCGAATTCGCGATGTCACTCCGCTATCCAGAGGGCCCTGAAAGCCCCCACTCGGCGGGCGAGACGCATTTCATGAAAAACGCCCTCGTCTTTGCCCCTGGCACAACTATTATTGAGAGTCTCCGCGAGATTAGCCAAGTTCCTTTCGATCAGATTCTGCCGCCCAGCCTACACCGTGATTTTCTCGCCAACCTTAAAATCACCTATCCACAGACCGGAGCAAAAGAAATTCAGGTTCAAGCCGGTAGTACTTACAACGTTATTGTCACAAATACCGAGAAAATCGCGCTGCGGGCAAACGTCAAAAAGCGAAGCAATCAGACAGAAATTGCGTTCGAGGAGAAGAAGGAGCAAGCAGAGTTAGAGGCAAACCTCCGACTTCAAAAAATCACAAGTCTGCCAAGTTTAGGGGTCTTCTCAGACGAAGCACATCACACTTACGGAAACAAAATAGACGCAGAACTTAAGCGGGTGCGTGAAACGGTTAACTACATACATGAGAAAACGCCTCTCGTAACCGTTATCAATACCACCGGCACGCCTTACGCCAAGCGGCAGATGCTCAGAGAAGTCGTTGCATGGTACAGCCTCGGTGAAGGAATTAAGGATAACATTCTCAAAAGTCTTCACAACGGTATTGTTCAGTACCCTATCGGAACGATTCCTGACCAAGACGTGATCCGTAACGTTATCAACGACTTTTTTGACAACTACCGTGATGTAGCATTGCCCGATGGTGCGAAAGCGAAAATCGCCTTTTACTTTAAGACACAAGAGCATTTGGATACCTCTCATCAGCACATTCAGAACGCACTCACAGAAATCGGAGAGAGTACCACACAGATACTCGTTAATACCCAAAAATCCAGTCAAACCGAGATTGATGAGTTCAACCGACTGAACAATCCTGACAGTCAGAAACGTATCATTCTCCTTATTGGCAAAGGGACAGAGGGATGGAATTGCCCCAGTCTATTTGCTTGTGCGCTCATCAAGGAACAGACGACCAGTAGCAACTTTATCTTGCAAGCCTCAACGCGATGCCTCCGTCAAGTGAAAGGCAACACGCACACTGCGAAAATCTTTTTGGATACCAAAAACAGTACGATTTTAGATAAAGAATTGCAGGCAAACTTCGGAACGACACTCGGCGAACTCCGTACACAAGACACGGAAACAGAAGAGGTTGCACTCCGCATTCGCAAAACCGATTTGCCGAAATTACAAATTATGCAATTGGTGCGCAAGGTTGTTCCCCTGGAAAATACGCCTAAAGCCATTCAGTTGCATAAACCTACAGACATTAGGGAGACATCACCTGCTTTTCGCAGCATTCTGACCCCCGATTTTACGCAGCGGAGTACTTCGCCACTGACGGCGTTAGGCGCGCAGGACGAAGTTGAAATAACAAATCGGACAACGGATTGCTACACACTCGCGAGACGACTCGCAACAAACTATCACCTCTCTATGATGGAAACCCTCAAGAGCCTTAAAAAATTGTATCCAGAGGGACAAATCCCTTATGCCCACTTCGATTTCCTATGTAGACAGATAGAAGACCAGCAGCAAGATTACGAAGTGATTGAGGAACATATTGCAGAACACCTCGCGCTGATCCGTATCCACGATGATGATGGCAATTTACTTTTTGAAAAAGATGATACCGACGGCTCCTACGTTCACAAGGTACGTCTCCGTAAGAGTAAGGCTGACCTGCTGCTCAGCGAAGATGACTTAGATGACGACCACGATGTGAGTTATCATTATACACCTTATGATTTTGATAGCGGCCCGGAGCAGCACTTCTTTAAAACGATTTTATCAACCTTGAATCAATCCGTTGCAGATGTTGAAGTCCTTCTGTTTACCGGAAGTTTAACGAATACAAAGAAAACCGATTTTCACTTTGAATACAAAGGCACCGATAACAATTATCACCGCTATTTTCCCGATTTTGTCATCGTCAAGAACACAGGAGAATTCTACATCGTTGAGATTAAGTCCGAAAACGAACGCGGCCACCCGGACGTAGTGGCGAAAAAGAAGGCAGTCCAACGTCTGGCAAAATTGCAACCGGAGGTCCATTTTGCGTATAAAGTGATTTATACAAAGGACGCTTTTCTCCAAGAGAATTTAGACGAAATGCAGAAAATCCGAGAATGGATTTATGCCAAACGATGAGAGAAAATCCTTGCCAGATCCGCAGAAATACGCTATACTTAAAATATGCAAATCCACCCCAGAGAAATACGCATCTACACCACGCCAAACGGACGTGCACCCTACCGACAATGGTACGCACGGATTAAAATGAGCATAGACACGAAACTCCAACAGTGCACAATCCCTTTTAAAGACTTTCTGCTAAAAGACCTCGCCGAACCTGAATTCGCAAAAGGGTATTTGGAGACAGCACTCCAAGATTTCTATGTAGATGGTAATCTCGAAATAATGGTGCTTGTGATTAAAAATATTGCACAAGCACAGGGCGGTACTGAAAACCTTACAAAGTGGACACGCCTCAGCGCGCACGCACTCACCTATCTTTTACAACCTGAGGACTCACTGCAATGGGACAAAGTGTTAGATATTCTCTCCGAATTATCTGAGGCGGATCGCATATCCTAACGCAAGGAGAGACGGGGTTCGAAATAAGTTCGCTGTTGCTGAACTTCGCTGAAATTTGTATGAAGAAATTGCCTGAATTTAACAATAATGGCGATCTACCAGAAGGAATCTATCAAGCAACGTTGCCCGAAATTCTACAGCATTTCGGCACAGGAAACGCCCAGAGAATCCGCCTCGGACAGCGATTAGAACGTATCTACTCGTTGGTAAATAACACAGGAAAAGTAGCAAAATTCATCGTATTTGGTTCATTCGTGACAGCGAAAGTTATCCCTGGTGATGTAGATATATTTTTACTGATGGAAGACTCATTTGACGTTGATCAGGTGTCCGGTGAAGCGGCTCTCATTTTTGACAATGAAAAAGCACAAAATATTTTGGGAGCGAGTATCTTCTGGATTCGCAAAATCGCAGCGATCGACGGCGAGCAGCAATCAGTTGAGTACTGGCAGATTAAACGTGACAATACAAGACGCGGTATAGTTGAGGTGATTCACAATGATCCAGAATAATCAAGAACTTGAGACTACATTAGCACGGATCAGATATTTTCAAAAACAGATAGAAAAAATCCGAGAGGTTGAAACCAACCCACAGAATTATCGACTTTCTGTCGGCGGTTTTCTCACCGAAATTGATAGAATGAACCTTGAAGTCCGAGAGTATCTATCGATCCATCCGAGCGAATTGGTAGAGCAAGTCGCTGAAGCCAGCAGATAAAAACAGAGAAGGACGAGAAAGAGAGACCATAATGAAAATAAAGCCAGTTAAAGGCAGACCGATGCTCCATTGGGTAGGCAAACGCCCAATTGACACAATAAGCAACTACCCCGCACAACTGATAGATAGCTATAACGTTGAAAACCCCGAAAAAGAACCAACGTACGACAGATTTAAGGACGGTCCTAACCTCCTTTTTCACGGCGACAACAAAGAGATTCTCTCCACACTGCTGGTGCAAGGTTTTCGTGGCAAAATAGACTTCATCTATATTGATCCACCCTTTGCAAGCGGTGCCGATTATGTACGGGAAGTGGCATTGCGCGGTCAGAAGGAGAAACTGGAGGCAGAAGGACACACTATTGCTGAACAGATACAGTACAGCGATATTTGGGCAAATGATACTTATCTTCAGTTTATGTATGAACGGTTGATTTTGATGCGAGAATTGTTATCTGATAATGGGTCTATCTTTGTGCATTGTGACTGGCGAATGAACAGTTATTTGAGGTTAGTGTTGGACGAGATTTTTGGAGAAATTAACTTTAGAAATGAAATCGTGTGGAGAAAATATGGTGGACATAAAAATACAGCGAAACTAAAATTTACAACTGAGAACGACACTTTACTGTTTTATTCTCTCACCGATAAATATACTTTCAATGCCATATTCCGTCCATTATCAGAACAAACTATCAAATCTGAATATAGACACACTGACGAAAACGGACGACGTTATGCAATACCCCGTGGTCGCAAATATCTACAAGGCACTGTTAAGAGAGTCTACCTTGATACTAATCCTGGGGTCGCTATCGGAAATCTATGGATAGAAAAGGAACTTACTATACAAGGGGACGATGATGAACGTATAGGATATCCAACCCAAAAACCTGAGGCTCTATTAGAACGTATTATCAAAGCATCTTCTAATGAGGGTGATATTGTCTTAGACTGCTTTGTAGGCAGCGGTACAACCGCTGCCGTAGCCGAAAAACTCGGCAGACGTTGGATCGCTGCAGACATCAACAAAGGTGCAATCCAAACGACAATCAAAAGACTGCAAAAACTACCCGATACGCAGCTCGGGATTGCCCACTATCGTGTCAACAACTACGATGCAAGCACCGATTTAGAACGAAGGGATATTGTCATCAAAAAATATGGCGTGCAAACGGATAGGCAAGAGGCGTTTTTCGATGGTACCCTCGACGGGACACTCGTCAAAATCATTGACCTTACGAAACCGCTCACGCCATTAGATATTCAAACGATAAAAGACGAACTTGAGAATCGTCCGGAGGAGTCACGCAACATCACCGTATTTTGCTACGGGACCAATAGTAACATTCAGGCGGAACTCAAGGCGGAAAATAGGCGGCGCGCGGTCAACAAAATGTTTGTCCGTGACATCGGGAGCGAGGGAGTCACTACGTTTGAGCCTGCCTCAGCAGCGGTTGATTTTGAGAGAAACGGAGAGAGTGTCAAAATTACCATTGCAGATTATATAAGTCCGACCATCTTAGCACGGATGGACATTGACCGCACCATCTTTGACGAGCAAATCGACGACTTCCGCGCACAGATCGATTGTGTGTTGATTGATACTGATTACACCGGAGAGCATTTCAAAATAGTTGAGAGCGACTTACCCAAGAAAAAGGAAGATTTTGTTGACGGAGAATACACAGTATCATTGCCTCGCTCTGATGCCCGCGTCGCCATAAAAATCATCGACATGCTCGGCGAAGAAACGGTTGTCACAGAACAAGGATAGTACTGTAGCATAGACTGTCCCGGTTTTCAAGCATCTCTGATTTTTTTGACTGTTCCTTACACAAACGCAACTCACAGCAAAATAAACGCCACTGGCTCAGGAAGCAGGCCCGTAGGATTTATAGTAGATCCCGTAATTATTTGCACACATCGGGAACCGTAGGGGTTGGGTTACCCAACCCTTACGAGCGACAAATGTAAACTTATTTTTGGATTTTACTAACGCCAGTTTGATTAATCATTTCGGATGTGTTGCGCGTTCTATTTTCGCATCACAGAGGCGTGAATTGTAGCACAAACTTTATTACGCGTGCTACAGCAAGAGGATGCATCAGACGCGGGTGTGATGTCGGAGGCACTGCAGGCGGCGTTGCGGTATCTCGATACATTACCCGCTGCGGATTCGGTGCAGCATAAAAATGCGATTCTTTATCTCTATCACCTTATTCTTTTCAAGAGACCCGAAACGGAACGAGAAGGCTTGATACAACTGATTCAATCGCATACAACAGACACGGAGGTTAGAAATATCATCATGATAGGTGCAGAGGCTCTCATAGAACAAGGTGCACGCGAAACGACGCTTGAAAATACAGTGGCGATTCTCACAGCGCGTTTCCCGCAGGCAGATGTCAACACGCTAAAACCGGTGCTTGAAGGGATTACGGATCTGGATCGCCTGAAAGCGTTGAACTTGCACGCTTCGTTAGTTTCGAGTTTGCGTGCCTTCCGACACGAATTAGAGGGGTAATCCCTAACTTTGCCTGGGGTAATACGATTTTTCATATCACGAAAGACGAATATTTATGCATAGGAGACGCACAATGAAGGGCATCAAACCCATTTTCAGCATTTTCATACTCATCGCAACCGCACTCTCAGCATCCGCACAACAGGAACTCGCACAACAGGCATATCTCATCTTAGAAAACAGATGCCTCACCTGCCACGGCCCCAACGGTGCCTTCACAGAGAACCTCGTTATCGACTCCGCCACAGGACTCGTCGATACAGGTGCCATCGTCCCAGGGCAACCCCGCAACTCTAACCTCTATACACGGCTCATCACAACAGACACCGCAAAACGCATGCCACTCGGACAACCACCCCTCGATGACACAGCCCTACAGATCATCAGCAACTGGATCGCAGCAGGCGCGCCCAACTGGCAGACACAACACGACGTGACATTCATACCGACAGATGCCATGCTCACCGCAATGCAACAACACATCCAGACACTCAATATCTTCGACCAACCCTTCGCAAGATATTTCACGATGACGCATCTCTATAACGCAGGCGAAACAGTTGAAGCACGCAACGCCTACCAAATCGCACTCGCAAAACTCGTCAACAGCCTCTCCTGGGGGTTCGATATACACAATCCGATCCCTATTGATGATGCCGAGACGATCTTCTACATCGACCTCCGCAACTACGAATGGGATAACCGAGACGCATGGACACAGATCGAAAACGTCTACCCCTACGCCATCGCTTTTGATGAACAGACACAAGCTGGGCTACATACAAAGCTCACCACCCTCCAACAGACGATGAACACAGCGGTGCCGTTCGTCCATGTAGACTGGTTCCTCGCCACCGCCTCGCTACCGCCGCTCTACCACAACATTTTGCAACTCCCCGAAACGGAGCCCGAACTTGAACGTGAGTTAGGCGTGGATGCCGAACGGAATCTGTTGAGAGACCCAGGTCGCCGCGTCTGGCGTGCCGGCACCAACGACTCCGGTGTCTCGAATCACAACCGCGTTGTAGAACGGCACACCTCACGCTACGGTGCCTATTGGAAGAGCCACGACTTCGCAGGCAGTGCAGCCACACAGAACATCTTCACAAACCCACTTGCCTTTGAACGCGACGGTGGCGAAGTCATTTTTAATCTACCCAACGGTCTACAAGGATATTACATCGCGGATAAATCCGGGAACCGGATAGACGTTGCGCCGACCGAGATCGTCTCTAATCCGGCGGCGAGCGATCCTGCGGTTCACAACGGTTTGTCCTGCATCGGGTGCCATACGGAAGGCATGAAAACCGTTACAGACCAAGTCCGAACCGTTATTGAACAGACAGCAAACCCGTCCTACGACAAAGCCTATGCCCTGCTTTTGTATGTACCACAAGACCGGATGGATGCACTGCTCGCCGAAGATACTGCACGCTACAGAGCCGCCTTAGAGAAAACCGGCGGTGTATTCGGTGGCATAGAACCTGTCCACCGGTTCTACGAGGCGTTCCAAGGTGCGTTAGAGGCACCCGATGCGGCAGGAGCCGTGGGGCTACAAACCGATGCTTTTCTGGCACAAATTCGTGAGAAGTCGAGTCTCCAGAATCTTGGTCTCACGGCACTGACAAACGGTGGAAACGTCAAACGCGACGCATGGACGCAAAACTTCTCCGACATCATCACGGCACTCCAGACCCCCGACACGCCGGTCACGACGACACCTGACACCGTCCGCCCGATTCCACCCACACCGGGCCGCACTGTCCGATTCCCCGATCCCGACTTACGCGCCGCAATAGCAGACGCACTCGGCAAAACACTGGGGGACCCAATTACCGCAGAAGAGATAGCGACTTTGGAGAGGCTGTACGCTGAGTACAAGAACATTAGCGATTTAACAGGACTTGAATTTGCAAAGAATTTGACAGAATTGTATCTTGTTCATAACGCGTTATCAGATATTTCACCCCTTGCTTCACTGACAAAATTGCGTCACCTACGGATCAGCCACAATCCGTTATCAGATATTTCACCCCTTGCCGCTTTGACAAAATTACGTGAGGTACATTTTCCTGACACTGAAGTTGCAGACCTTTCGCCGCTATCAGGATTGCGCGATCTTGAAAAACTAAATGTTGCACACACGCGTATATCAAGTCTTGCACCGTTGGCAGGACTCAAAAATCTGCAAAAGTTAGACACTATACATTCTGATATTTCTGACCTCTCACCCCTATCAGGATTGACAAACTTAACAAGATTGCTCTTATATGACTGCAAAGCAACCGACCTATCCCCCTTAAAAGGCTTAACAAAACTGAGATGGCTCGGTTTTCCGCATACCAATAATATCACTGACTTCTCACCCTTGTCAGGATTAACAGAGTTGAGGCACCTCGACCTATTCCATACCGAGATTTCGGATCTTTCCGCACTCTCAGGCTTGGTTAATTTGGAAACGTTGATACTCAATGAAAACCGAATCGTAGATGTCTCACCGCTTGCATCATTGCATAACTTAAAAAGGTTAGAACTTCATATCAATAACATCTCTGACTTCTCACCCTTGGATGGCATACGCGAGACTATAGAGGTATTCAATTGGTACAGCAATCCGGGCTTTCCACAAGGTGGTCCAAAAATCACGGGCCCTTGGCTCTGGCTGACTTTGCCAGCAAACGTAGACGAAGACGTACTTCTTACGGATTACTTAGCAGAAGCATCCAATAGCAAGGTTACAGAACAACAGATTGCTACCATTGGTACTTCGGGGGGATCTGCTATAAGAGAAAGTGTGTGGTCGGTTGGAACACTTGAGTCTTATAAAACTGATGGCAAATGGAGCAATGTGCAGAACTTTAAAAGATTATTAGACGCTCAAGGTGCTATTGAATTTAGTGACGGCGAGAATTTTGTTGTCTATGGTTCTATTACTTTGTATTCTCCGAGAACACAGCAGACAAAAGTCTTTATGGGTGCCAGCCATCCTCGGAGAGTCTACCTTAATGGAAAGTTAGTCCATGAAGACTATGCAGACTATTACGCAGGAGAATGGGCGTATGATTACCAAACATTTTTTCCTGTCATACTGCAACCGGGGAAAAATGTGTTGTTGGTGAAACTTGGTAAGCCGTGGAGGATTGATCTATTGTCTCTCTTTTTCGGATTTGAACCCGGTACCGAATATGAGATATCAAACCCACGCGTTGGGTATACTTTGTCTGAAACTGCAATCCATGCCGGTGATACATTCACGCTTGACCTGAGTGCAGAGAACGTATTTGATTTAGCAGGCTGGCAATTTGATATTGCGTTTGATCCTGAAGTGCTGGAAGCCATTGAAATCAATGAAGGCGAGTTCCTGAAAACAGACGGCGGAACGACCTTCTTCCAAAAAGGAACAATTGATAACGCGACAGGCAAGATTACCAAACTCAGTTCAGCAAGGCTCAACGAAGACGGTGTCACTGGGACAGGCACGCTGCTGTCGGTGACATTCACAGCGAAGGCGGGTGGTGAAACCCAAATAACGCTGAAAAACTTCCAACTCGGCTCTGTCACGGGTGAAACTATCAACGCGGGCCCCCACGAGTTTGTTTTCACGATAGAAGGACAACTCGCGACCGGAGACGTAAACCGAGACGGACAGGTGAGCATCCTGGATCTGATCCTTGTCTCTCGACACCTCGGTGAAGACGCATCTATGAACCCGCAGGCAGACGTAAACAATGATGGCATAATCAACATCCAAGACCTCATCCTTGTCGCCCAACATCTCGGAGAGTCCACCAATCCGGCAGCCCCGGCCGTTCACGCAGCAATAAACAACGGAGAACTCACACCTGCGATAGTCCAAGCATGGATCACACAAGCACAAATTCAAGATGATGGCTCTATTGCCTTCCGACAAGGCATCGCGAATCTTCAACGGCTCTTGGCAGTGTTGATCCCAGAGGAAACGGCTTTACTTGCCAACTACCCGAACCCGTTCAACCCGGAGACATGGATCCCTTACCAGTTAGCGAAGCCGGCAGAGGTGACATTGACCTTCTATGCAGCAAACGGGGCAGTCGTTCGCACATTTGCTTTAGGACATCAAGCTGCGGGGATGTATCACAGCCGGAGTCGTGCGGCTTACTGGGATGGAAGAAACGAGGTCGGTGAACCTGTCGCGAGTGGTGTCTATTTCTACACACTCACAGCAGGCGATTTCTCTGCAACGCGTAGGATGTTGATAAGGAAGTAAAGATAAACCGTCAGCACCGAACTGAATATGAACCTCCAAGTCACAAAAGAGACTATTTATGAATAATATCCCTACGGTCGTTTATTTTATTGCTTGTAAAGGTTTCATCAAAATAGGTCGCTGTAGAAAGCATAACTTTGGTAAATATCGGAAAACAGGTAATAATTGTGTGGGCGAGTTACAGCGCGGTAATCCTTTTAAGTTGGAGGTCATCGCCTTTATCGAGTTTCCATCTGAATATGAAGCAAAAACCCAAGAGAAAAAGTTGCACGCTCATTTTAAAGATTTGTGCCATAGAGGTGAATGGCATCATGATGCTCCGGCATTGCGTGATTATATCAGAAACCACGCAACCGCGTATGAGTCCACTCATGCGAAATTGCCAGGGATTTCGCTGCCACGCAGAAAATGTTGATATTGATAATACTTGTCGGATATGTTATCCTATAAATTAACAGTAATAGTTATGGAGATAGCATGCCGACAGACACAACGCCCCAAGACATAACGGCAGAAATACGGGATATCTTTGATACAAAGGTCGGGCATTTCGCCGATAAAAGCGCGAGATGGTTGTTCAGACAGACAGAGAACGTCCAAGGACTCATTAGACGCAATGGATGCGTAAAACCCAAATGTGTTTTGGCTTCAATATTTTCACGGGATGCAGATATGACTTTAAAACTGACACGCAGGCAATTTATACAACGCACTGCTTTAACTGGACTCTCTATAGGCACTGGAGCCGCACTCTCAGGGTGTGATCCCTTGGAAACAGTCATCGCACCCCCAACACCTGTAGAAACCGCGGATGAAGTCCCCGCACTTATCATCGGAAGCGGATTTGGCGGGGCAGTCGCCGCTTTGAGATTAGGAAAGCCGGTATAAAAACAATGCTCTTGGAACAAGGCAGACGCTGCCCAATCGCACAAATGCCCTTTAGCCGTTTTATACCCCCTGACAGACGTTCAACGTGGCTACGCACAAAAACTGTTATGCCTTTCGGTCCAGCGTTTCCTATCACAAAATACACAGGTGTATTAGACCGCATAGACTATGATAACATCAAAATCTACAGAGGGACAGCGGTCGGCGGTGGCTCTATCGTCTACGGCGGCATCTCTGTAGCCCCACCTGAAAATCGGCTCAGGTAAAAAGTATGTGCTATGCTTCTCATGAAGTCAATAATCATGCGGGCTGAATTTCCTATGCGCACTTATTCTTGACATGAGCCTCCAAACTTTAGTAAAGGAGGATTGACTCGATTTTCTTGACATTCAGGTGCTGATAAAGTATACTAACAGCAAATGTGTCGCGTGGGAATTCACTCAAAATTTAACGGACGCATAAGGGAGGCACTTGCTGAGCGAGTGAGGATCCACCAATGGTCAAAAAGCTAAAGCACTTAGAGTTGATCCAAAATGTCATCAATCGGCTGGCGAATAGTTCTATTTTCTTGAAAGGATGGACAGTGATTTTCGTCGCCGTGCTGGGATTTGCGACAAAAGATTCCAAACCGATGTATGTGTGGTTAGCAGCGATGCCTACAATCTCTTTTTGGGGGCTGGACGGTTTTTACCTCAACCAAGAGAGGCTTTTCCGGCGGTTATATGATACCGTCAGAGAAACCGATGAAGATGAAATAGACTTCTCAATGAACATCCTCCCTTTTAAGAAGGGTGGAGACTGGCTTAAAGCCGTTTTCTCAAAGACGCTTCTACCTTTTTACCTCACAATCTTACTTGTCATCGGGATAGTCCTGCTTTGGCAGTTGATAGGACAAGATGTGGGATAACGGTACGTCCCCGCGATCTCACGTCTCCATCATTTCTTCAAACACTTAGAGATTTTCGCATCAATTTTTTTCCATTTCCACGGAATCTCGTCCCCTGCTCCAGAGACAGCACCGCCTGTACTGTCCTTCGGACGAATCTGAAAAATCGGCCTGGGTTTCTGATTTGTGATTGTCACCTCTTTTTTAACGCCAGGAGCGTTATGTGTGTCTTCCCCTATAACGACAATCACAATGTCCGAACGAGAAATCTGCTCGTGTGCTTTCTTCAACCACTTATTATCATGTAGTTTATAGGGTTCGTTTAGTGAATAATCCTCAATATCATGGCAGGAGTCTCCGTGGGCGACTTCTGCAAAGAAACGACGATAATGTCCCTGATCCCTCTCAAACTCAAAACTCAGAAAAACCTTGACCTTTGTCATATAATATCCCTCCCTCGTTATTTCATAACACGTAAAACAATGTCCCTATGTTCAGTATACCATTAAAAAAACTTCGATCGCAAAAATTTCCCTCACATCAGCAGCTTACCAGTCGAGGACTAGCGTCTCTCGTATGAAATAACCTGTAAATTACATATTTCCACAACTTCAATTGACTTTTTTCACAAACATCTTATAATAATCATCATGGGCATTGTCTAACAATCCCAAGCCTTTAGGCTTCGGGTCCAACCCCGCTAACTC
>VXZK01000357.1 GCA_009845545.1 Candidatus Poribacteria bacterium | reverse complement strand
GTTAACACCTGCGAAAAGGACAACACTAAAAACGGACAATTGGATGATCCTGCGTTTGTGGAGGGTAATCAACTATAGTAGTGAATTGTGCATGGAAAATGGGTTTTAAATGCAGGGACAAGATTCAGAAATCGGAGATAGGATTGGTGTAAAATGTTTATAGTCCCAAAAAGTCCTTAAAATGTTACACCAGTGTAACATTTGGTATAAATGGTTTATCGTGCTAAACCCAGTGGTAGTAAGGGTTTACGGGTATTTTTTCTTTGGATCTCTTTTGTAAAAAAAATAATTTGTTGGAAAGTGTAACATTTGGTTTAGAGTTGGATTGTTAGAAAGATGCGGGATAGACGTTTATTAAAACACACATACACACAAAAGATATAATATATATTTATTAAGTATAACACATTTAGAAGGGCGTTGCAAATTTTTTTACATTTTTTCGGAATTTTACGGAAGTCGAGCGGAAGGGCGGATTTTAACCGCTGAGGAGTTGCATCTGTCGGTTATCGAAATGGCGTTCTGATTTTTGGGTGGGGCGGATGCGCCACGCGTCTGGTAAGCGGACGCGGGTGTTGATGCTATCCGGGTTCTCGAAGTATGTGTCGTCGAGTTGCCAGAATTGGAGGCGTGGATAGTTTTTCTGATTGTGCTCGAAGCTGCCCATATTCTCCGCTTCCTGACGCATTCTCGCGGAGACAGACTCAATCGTGATAAAGATGCCGACCTCTGCATTGTGCTGATCCATGACGTGGCAGAAGGCGCGGACTTGCGTGATGGTAGGTTTTCCTGTCTTTACCTCAGCGAGGATACGCGCGTTTGTCTCTTTCATCTGCTGTGGATTCCAGAGCATTACATGTCCGACACCGTCGAGTCCACCGTCGCCGACATCTTTTGTCGGTCTCAGTCCGAGCCGTGTTACTGCCCAATTCGAGAAGTCGTGATACTTGCGTTTGTCTCCTTCTTTCAAAAGTCTGCGGACTTCCTGCATGTTTGTCGGGTAGCCTTCGATTTGGTAGTCTATTGAGGGTTCTAATCCGTGCCGGTCTGCCAAGCGTTGCCGCATCGGGTCGAGTGCGAGGATTGTGATGTCAATCCCCATCCATTGGCGTTTGAGGGTGTGCGCTGCGTCGATAGTGGTGCCGCAACCACAGAAGGGATCGAGAACGATGTCGCCTTCGTTGCTGGAGGCGGTTATCAGGCGTTCGTAAAGTGCCAAAGGTTTTTGGGTAGGATAACCGAGACGTTCCTTAGACTTGCTGGTAAGAGGGTTTATATCTATCATAACATCCTGCACTCTCCTTCCTTTTGACGTTGACAAATACCGCTTGAACCTTGGTACACTGCCTTTCGGGGGCCAGTAAATTAAACCGTTCGCGTCTAACGCCTCCAGTTTTTCGTGAACGGAGAGGGATTCATAATTTTCAGGCGGTTCAACACCTTCGGGCCACGCTTCTTTGCGTGGTGCCCGCCAATGATTGCCTACAACATTTGGATCTATGCCTCTCCACGGTTGGCCGGATTCACCTTTTTGTGTAACACCGGGTGCATTTAAATCTCCGACTTGATAAGATCCCCTTTCATCCTGATGACGATAAGCTCTTTTTATGTACTCCGGATCGTGTTCTGTGTAAACAGGATTCCACACCCTTTTATTACTTTTGGTATAGAATAGGATTGTGTCGTGGACTCTGCCGTACTGCTTGCCGTCGTTATGTGCTTTGGTGCGTTGCCAGATGATTTCGTTCCTGAAATTGTCTACGCCAAAGATAGCGTCCATTACGCCTTTGAGGTAGTGGCTGGCGGTCGGGTCGCAGTGGAGGTAGATGCTGCCGGTGGGTGTGAGGACCCGGTGCATTTCGGCGAGGCGTGGTCCCATGAAGGCGAGGTAGGCACGCATCGCAGCTTTACTACCGGAGACAGCGTTTTGGAGTACTAAATCGTATCCCTTGAGGCAGTTGTCGAGCGCTTTGTAGGTGTTGCTGGTATAGGTGCGGTGTTCAATGTCGGCGCGAGCGTCTTGTGCGGCGGTGTCCCACGTCCATGTATCGGTAAACGCTTTTTTCTGTGCAAGGGAGTCGCCGATGAAGGCGTTGTAGTCGCGTCCGGAGTTGAAAGGCGGATCGGTGCAGATCAGGTGGACGCGTGCGTCGTCGAGTTCGCGTAGGATTTCGAGGTTGTCACCGAAGTAGAGTTTGTTCATGATTGGTTGTCGGTTCTCGGTTGTCAGATTAGCAGCTGCACCACATAGATATAATAAAATATAAATATGATAACATATAATAAATCAAACATTCAAGTGAAAAGTGACAAGCCTGGGCAATTTTGAAAATTGACAGGACGACATTTTCAGGGTATGATGTTGCAGGTAGGAAGAAATGCTGGTGATGAGGGAGATGATATGAAACCTTATGAATATCTTGAGCACACGGCGGATATGGGATTGGTGGTTCGCGGTGGGAGTCTATCGGAACTTTTGGCACATGCGGCGCAAGGGCTGTTTGAGACGATCGCGGTTGTGGAGACGGTTGATGAGACAGTGTCGGTTGAGATTCACCTCACGGCTGAATCTGTGGAGGAGTTATTTGTGGGATGGCTCGATGAACTCATCTTTCGGCACGAGACGGAAGAGGTCTTCTTTAAGCGTGCAGAGATCCAGCAGTGCAGCGAAACGGAGATGTCGGCGACGGTCTACGGGGAACCGGTAAATTTTGATAAACACGCGGTTTATACCGAGATTAAGAGTGTTACGTATCACCAATTGCAGGTTGTGCAAAAGCAGGATGGGAGTTGGTTTGCTCAGGTGATTTTTGATCTGTGATCGGTTGTCAGATTTTCAACTTGCAACGGTTGCGCGTTGGATTTGGGAGTTTCTGTTTATGTGGAATAGACACAGACGCGGTACATCCTAAATGGATTTCAGAGTTCGTCCTGAAGTAGGGTTTGTTGGTTGGCATGCCCCTAAACTGTAGCATGTTTCTCACGTTGTTGAGCCGGTACTCTGAATGGATTGTCATCCATGTACGTCTCTAAACTATAGTATGTCTCTCCAGCTGCGAGGGCATCACGGATGTCCGCAAAGAGGTTGTATGCTTCCTCAAATTCAGCAAACTCGGCAATGATACGCTTGGAACCATCCTGAGCCGTTAAAACGAGCCGACCTTTACCCGGATCTTCCCCTTCTACACGCAAATTTTGATACTGGTTGAAGTTTATGATTTCCAAGTCATCTGTCACGATGTACATCATTGTTCTCCTTACATATTGGTTATATGGACAAAGTAGTAAATCTACCTCTACAAATGGACATAGATCCGATTTCCTACGAATTTTCAAAATTATTTTTGTATATTTGTTCAACTTCGCTTGGAGAAGTAATGAACCACTCTGTTCCAGGGGCATCTTGCTTGTGTTTACCTTGAAGTTTCAGAATACCTTGTAGTGTTTTCTCCATCAACACAAACTCATCTGTTTTGATAATGAGACCAACCTTCGGATCTTCGGGGAGTGCTGTGCGCGTTTGTGAACTAATTCGGGTGAGCGGATCGTTTTTAGCCCTTCCAATCTTGCACGCCCATACTTCTTCACCCTCCAATTCTGCTAAACGACGGTGAGTCGGATAATAATAAAGATAGACTGACTGTTTGCCGAAACCGATAATCTTTTCAGGCTCTAAATCTAAATTGTTATGTTCGGGATCCACGCTGTCGTCATCCTGAGTCCTTGAAGGGATCAACCAGTTAGCACTTTTATCAGGATTGCTCGCTTCTCCTTCTCGTCTCATGTTGTACAGAGCAAGCGTGACAGGGTTATTATGTTGAGCTTGTGAGGGCAAACCATCGCGTTTCTGATGCGTTTCCTCGACGACTCTCATTATTTCCTGTTTTTGAACAATTTGTCCTGCAAATAGTTCTTGGATGAGTTTTTTAGCTATCCCCGGTGTGAGAGACTTCTCAAAATATTCGTACTGGTTATTCATAAACTTGCTTCGCTTAAAAGTTAGTGTAAATGAGATGAACGCTTTGGTTGTCGAGTTAGCGTAGGATGTTGAGCAGCTCCTTCGCCTTCTGGTTCAGTGGGTGATTGTTCAGAATATCAAGGGAATAATGTTCAAGCAAAGAAATGGCATATTCCACTGAACATTCAAAGAACTCTCGGCGTGGACGACGATATTGAGCAAGTTGGCGGTGCATAGTTCGTTCAAGCTGCTTTGCTTGATCACAAGGGGTCTCATAGGCGACCTCAAATGGACTTGGAACACTGGTTGATTGCGAAAGTTTTTTCGCGCGTTCACTAGCAGTACTATTTGTACGCCCAATCTTTATCAATCCCGGCATGTCTTTATTCACCAAGATGTAGACAGAAGCCATCATCTTACCTCTTTTTCAACTTCAATATCATCACATCTAATAGAATAGGATAGCATATAACGGATGTAAAGTGAAGTAAAAATTGTCGAACTTTTAACGGAAGAAATCGGGGTTAAAAACCCCTGCTACAGGTGTAACTTGGCGCGGTTAAGCAACCGTGAACACAGACATTGATACGCCGTTGCTACGGATAGAACTGATACATCGTGGTGTTCAGGAGGACGTTTAGGAGGCTCCAGGTGCTGCCCATCAGGTAATCGCCGAGGACTAATCCTAAGAAGAACGGAATGACGCGCCGGTAACTCTGAATCCCACCGTGTCGGAGGATGAGCCATTTTAGGGTCAATGCGATGAGCAACGGGATCCAGAGGTCCGACATCTCTTGGTTGCTCGCCATGACGTAGCCGAGCGGATGCAGGGGTAACCAGAAGAATTTCACTCGCAGATAAGTCAGCACCATCATTACAGAGAACCCGATCCCGATGAATATCACGCCGAGCCAGTCCGTGTCAACGGGATAGGATATCCAATTTGTCAGCCGTCCGAAGTATTGTCTACCGTAGCCGAGTGCCCACGGTCCATAGTAGCCGGAATCGGCACCGAATTGGTAATAGAGATGGAGTTGTACCCAGAAAGCGACGAACACTCCGACAATGGTGGCGATGAGGATCGTCAGGAGCATTCGGCATTGGTTAATATTGGCAACCTCTGCGATTTTAAACGCCTCTAATTGATGGGGCATCTGTTGTGGACGGTAGTCTCGGTTAAAGAAGCAGACGGAGAGTGCAGTGAGGTTCCGTGCACCGAGGCGGTGTGTCCCCAAAATCGTGTTTAAGATGTATCGGGGTGCCTGCCAGTGATAGGCGTGGACGAAGATACCCGACTCCGCTCGGATACGCGTTGTCACCAGCGGTGTTATGAGGAATAGCACAGCAAAGGTGAGCGCGAGCCAAGGTGCCATGCCTGCTTTGTAGAGGAGAAACGCGAAGAGTAGGATACCGAGTACAAAGCCCCACACAGCCACCCGATACGGCATTGGTTCATCATGCCGTTGTTGCAAGGGCGGTTCTCGCCCGCGAGCGGGCAGCACGCTTTTCAGGACTGCCTGGAAATGCCGTTTGCCGGTCCAACCGAAGAAAAAACAGAGCCCCACAAAAGCACCGATCGTCTGTTCGTTCAGGTAAGGGAAGCGCGGAATAGCATTCCACCCGACCGCTTGTGCGAAAGCAACCTCGTTCCGATAGAGGAAGTAGAAAAAAGTTGTTGAAAAGAGCACATCCAACGGCATCAAGAACATAATGCCGATAGCAAACGGGTAAAACGCTGTGATGATGGTGCCGTAGTAACTGAAAGGCGGTTCGTGGAACCTGAAGAAACGCCGCGTCACAGGGATATGCGGAAGGACAGGATAGAGATGGCTTAACCCGTTGAATAGACTGATACCCGCAGCGATTGCGAAGCCGATCCACATCCGTTTATTTCGGAAGAACGCAGAAGCGGGATTCGTCATTGCTAACGGGAGCTGAATAATCGGGAAGGTGAGACGTTCGCGCTGTGCCCACTGCCGACGGAGGATGGTGTTGAGACAGAGGAAGATGAAGGCTATCACTATAAAGAGCAACAGCCATGCACCGACCACCGGTAGCCAGACTTGTAGATGCAGTGGACGATATAGGCTTGATTCGCCTTGGTAATAGCCGCGGAGCGCGTCTCTATCTGAAACCGTGAGCCATTGTGGGAGGTGGTGCCAAAATAGGGTGCGCCATTCGTTTTCTTCGGTTGCGAACCAGAAGCTGTGTCCAAGCACGGAGAGGATCGCTTGCAAGACATCGCATCCAGCGAGCGTTGTGGCGAAGCTGAGTGTCACGTAGAGAAGTAGGAGTTCGCCCTGTCCGAGAGCAAAATCACTTTTTAGGAGACGGATGATGGCGTTGATAAGCATCACCGCGGTGAGGATGAAAATCACATTGGAGAGTGGGACGACCCATGTTGGAAAGGTATAGCGTACGACTTCCATCTGGATGAGGAAGTAGCAGTTAATCGGTGCGGTAATAGCGAAGATGCACAAGACACGCCACGTGAGGGCGCGCTGTTGTGGGAGAGAAGTCAAATCAATCAATGTGCCCCTGTCAATCTGTAGGATGTCCTGTTGATTTTAGCAGATATTTAGGCGACGTGCAAGCAAATTGCGATAGAGGCGTGGAGAATGGTTCGGCAACCAGCGTTTAGCGGATATGACAGGCGCGGTTAGCAACCGCGCCTGCCGGATTTGGTAAAAGTTTACCATTGCCCATGCACAGGGGTTTCGCGTGCTTTTTCAAACAGGGTTGCCCATTCGTCAGAACCGTCGTCGAAAGTTAGCTCGAGGCGTGCGTCTTCTGCTTGTGCCTCGCCATTGCCAGCGTTGAAATAGCTCAACCCATCGCCCGCCATGTGGATGCAGCTGCCGTCAGGATAGACAGCCGTCTTGATGATGCGTGGCACAGGATGAATCGTGTAGCCGTCAGCGTCTAATTTCTCAGCAGGCACGCGGCAGCGTTCGATTGCGTCTTCGTCAACTTCGACACCTAACCCAGGCGCATCAGAGATTTTATGACATCCATCTGTCACTTGCACGGGTTGTGTGAGTAGATGCTCACTATAGAGATTAATACAGGTAATTGCGGGCCATGTCGCGTGCGTGAGTACGCTTCCGAGATGTCCTGCCCAAGTTGTTGTTAAGCCGTTTCCAACAATTTGGAGCCAAAACGGCATATCCGCTGCCGCGCTGAGCTGCCCTTCACGCATCACCTGAGACTTGCCGCCACCGATGACAAATCCACTGCATACGTCCTCCCGTATACAGGTAGTATACGGTGGTGAACCGAAGTGCATTGCGACTTGGCAGCCAACCTCTTGGCGAATCTGCTTGTTTCCGTCAACATCGCCTTGCGGAATAGGGGTCTCGAACATTGCGACATTTGGGTGTGTTGCGAGTTTTTGCAGGATAGGGATAGCGGTTTCCGCATCGCGCCAAGAACCGTTTGGATCAAGGTCGAGTTTGAAATCTGCTGGCACGACTTCTGCGACTGCTGCTACCTGCGCGCTGATATCCCACCAGGGGCGCGGTTTGTTCTTGAAACTGGTATAGCCGTTTTCCACAGCATCTGCGGCTTCCGCTGCCCAGTTTTCTGGGGAAGAGTCAATACTCCACCACGAAATTGGGACTGCGTCTCGACATTGATTGCTGAGGAGTCGGTAGATGGGCACCTCCAAAATCTTGCCGACGACATCAAAGAGTGCCATCTGTAAACCGGCACCGAGTGAATCGTCGTTCATCAATTCGGCTGGACTTTGTCCGACGACGCGTTCAACACTCGCGTCGCTGACACGGGAATAGGTGTAGTGGACGACAGTCTCGCCCCAACCGACGTGTCCGGTATCTGTAGTAACCTTGCACAATTCCAGAAGCGACCAGTTGTAAACGGTTGAAACACTCTGGGTGGTAATCTGTTGTTGACGCGGGGTAAAGGGGACATCTACAAGTACACGTTCAACGTTTGTGACTTTCATAGATAAACTCCTTGCGTGATAATGAGGCGTGTGAGGCACGCGGACCTTGCATTCCAGTTATAAGGGTTGAGAAAGGTTTTAATTGCCTCATTATACCACAAGGAGCCTTTTTTCTACTACAGAATCCCCTATTTCTTATGTCAAACCCACGTCTGATTAGTAAGTCGTCTTGATCTCACTCCACGTTGTTGTGAGTTTGTCTTTGACATCAACATCAAATCCGGCACCACTTGTGACGAGGATACTGTCGATTCTTCCATTGCCCCAACTTTCGTGCCAGACCCCGACGGCACCGGCACTTTTCGTTGTGGCTTGGTCAGATTCAAGGACAGGATCACCGAGAGTGCTGGAATCTGCGAACAGGTCTTTGACTTCCGCGAGTTCCATATACCAAACCTTGACGTTGCTGCCTTTGACTTCAACCCGTCCAAAATAGGGAACGGAGTTGTCCTGCGTGAGACCTCCACCTAAGCCGTGATCCACACCGATTATTTCTTTGCCACCGTTTTCACAACCGCAATCACTGAGGCACTGTCCAGAGGGGCAGCATCCATCCGCGAGATCGCCGAGGATAACTTTGGACGTTTCATTATAGCCAAAGACAACGAGATAACCTTTATCGTCGCCTTTTCTGCGGAATTGAACACCGAAGCTGTCATCATCACCAAAAGAGAAGACGACTTGGATAATACCGTCGGTGAAATCATCCACGCCTGGGAGCGGTGTGTTGCCGGAGATGCCGCACCCTTCAGCGGTTTGCGCCATGGCACCTTTACCGCCGATATTGCCGCCATTGAAATCTGCATCAGCCCAGATAGTTCCGGCGTTCTCCGGTTTATATTTCTTGATATCGTTCACACCGGCGTTCGGTTTTGCCTCCTTAGAACCGGGCTCAAAATCGGCATAAAACACGATGTTCCCGGCAGCGTGGAAGGAAAAAAGTAGGGTCAAGATGATCGTTGAGAGTAAAAGACGTGTTTTCATAAGATACCTCCTCTGTTTTTTGCGTAGTTTGAAAGCCGAAACTTGCTATACGAAAGGAACGGGTTTTGTTGCCTTCTATTTCGACGGGGCAACAGGGTGACAAAGTTTTAAACGGCTACTGATGCGCCGAAAGCGGCCTCGCCGTAGAACTAATCGGGGTGGGTGAGGCAAAGAATACCTCACCCTATAAAGACAGGTCATGCAATACGGGGAGACAGAGGTTTGGGAACCTCACCCCGCACTGCGAATTGATTTGGTGGTATCAGTCTATATACGGATAGAGACTAATAACTGCTTTTGACATCGCCCCACGTTGTGGAGAGTTTGGCGTGTGGGTCAACTGCTACAGTGCCGCCAGGACCGGTGACGAGAACGCTACCCATTCTTCCGTTGCCCCAACTTTCGTGCCAGATCCCGACGCTGCCGGGTCCAAGGTCATCCGCGCCGTCGTATTCTACGACTGGGTCACCGAGTTCTGCGGAATCTACGAAGAGACCCGGGGCATCAGCGAGTGGCATATACCAGACTTCGATAAGGGTATCAGTGACTTGAACACGTGCGAGATAGGCGACGGAGTTATCTTGTGTGAGACCTTCGCCTAAGCCGTGATCAACACCGACGAGTTCTTTGCCACCGTTTTCGCATGAACATTGGTCAAGGCATTGACCGGAGGGGCAGCAGCCATCCGCGAGGCTTCCGATGATGATCTGTGGTGTTTCGTTATAGCCGAATGCGACGAGGTAGCCTCTATCATCACCGACGCGGCGGAATTGGAAGCCAACACCGTCATCGTCTTGCCATGAAAAAACGGCTTGGATAATGCCATCAGAGAAGTCATCAACACCGGGGAGTGGTGTATTGCCAGAGATACCACATCCTTCTTGGGTTTGATGCAATGCACCTTCACCGCCGGGGAATTCCGTCGCTTCTGCCCAAACGGTTCCCTCGTTTTCCGATATCCAATTGGCAGGGTCGTTGACGCTGGCATCTGGAACGGCTTCCGAGGAAGCGGTTTCAAAGTCAGCAAAGAAAATTACTTGTGCGCTCGCGTGGCTAATTAACATAACCGAAAACACCGCGATAAGCATTATAAGGGAGGTTCGTTTCATAATATCGCTCCTTGTATTGATTGTTTGTGGGCAAGCCGCGCAACAAGACTCTCATTATACGCGCTTGCGAACTCGCGCGAAACTGCTTCTATAGTCAAAATTTAGGTGATCTGCACAAAGTCGTTTGCATCGCGAAGGGCGGACTTTTACAGATGGGGTGGTTCCTAATGAAACCGTTACAGAAAAACATAACAAAAACGCAAATTTTTGTCAATAAAAAGTTTTCAGGTCACTTACCCCCATTTTTTCCTGAAGGTTTGTGGTGAAAGATTTTTGTTGTTATCAAAGTGTGAGAAACTTAGTAACGTGAGCTCGATAAGTAATCAGGAGCAAATTCTGTGCCAGTTCGGATGATAATGGGTACTTAGGTTTCTTCGCTGAATGTATAGGAAAAGCTGCACATAATAGGGCAAGCATTGTATTCAATTGCACGAAATAGGGCAGATTTGACAATCGTTGGTGAGGTAGATCGGTAGTGTTTGATTTCGGGTGTTCTCGCTAACATTTGCCCGAAATCCGCTGAGAGATATAGAGATATGGGGTTTTGAGAGGCGGTTTGGTGCGGTTGGAACCCGCACCAAACCTGTTTAACCGCACAAGTCGAAAAAAGGAGATACTTATCAATCGTCGCGTTGAAAGCGGAGTACGCCGTTTTGTTTTGTGCCGATGTAGAACGTATCGCCATCAATAGCGAAAGCGGTTGCTGTGTGTGGCAGTTCTGTGGCAAGCTGTGCCCATGTGTTTGTTTGGTTACTTACCTGATAAACACCACTATCACACACACCGTAAGCCAACGCGCCATTGACTGCGATCCGATCCATGATAAGTCTGTTCCCATCCGTATCTGTGAGTACGTGCCATGTTTCACCATCGTTTGAATACATGACTCCCATATCTGTTGAGACATAGACGGTTGACCCTGCGAAGCGTATCTCTTTGAAATATCCAAACGGAAATACGAGGTTCTCGGTGACATCGCGCCAAGTGTCTCCACTGTCTTGGGACAAGAATAGAGATCCCTCTCGTTTCCCTGCATAGACGGTGTCCCCCGAAACGGCAAGGGTGAGACCTTTCCCCTCAATAGGTGAGATGCCTTTGATATCTTCTAAACCCGTGTCGTGCCATGCGGTTTCACCGCGTCGCCATCTGTAAAGTTTATGTCTGTATTCCATGAAAACGGTATCGCCGGCGACCGTAAATGTTCCATTTGTCAGCCATTCTTCAAAGACACGGTGTTGGTTAGCCTTCCACTGCTCCTGCACTTTATTAACATCCTCACCGTTCTTTCTTGCATCCATACGTCTGTTCCACCATTCCTTGTGTAAGGTATCTTCTTCAAAATCTGGTCCACCTTCAACCGGTAGAAACACATCACCTGCATCAGAAAGGCGAAAGAGTGTGACCCCATCGAGTTCACTATTGCTTGCATAAAGCACACCATTGGCTGTAGCGACTTTTGCTTGCGTTCCTTCAAGGGAAGTTTTTTCGTTCATATTTAAGCCGACGGATTCCCACGTCTCGCCGCCATCTGCGGATTTGAGCGTGTCTTCAGGTGTTAGCGCGTAGAGAACGTTTCTGACTGTAGCCAGACTTGTTACATGTGAATTCACCATCCCTGCCATGAAGGGTGACCAGGTTGCGCCGCCATCAGTTGAGCGTCTTATTCCACTGCTATAAGTGCCGTAAAAATTGTGTTCGTCCAACGCGACAACTGGAAATGCGCCAAACGTATGCGCTCCGGGGTTAGGATCCGTCCATGTTTCGCCACCGTCATTAGAAAGTAGGACACCACTGCTACCTTTTAACATGAGTGTGTCGCCGGCGGGAATAACTTCAACAGTGGTTATTATTTTCACTGGATGTTCGCGCGTATTCGGTGTAATATCTATCCAGAAATCGCCGAGGTCGGTTGAATAGAAAACGGCGGCATGCGGACCATCCGGGGGGCTTGCGATTGTTCCGACGTAGAGTCTATCTTCAGTAGTTGCCAACGATTTGATGCCGTGCGAAGTCGGTACCGGTAATTTTTCCCAGCCATCGGTAAATCGGAAAAGCCCGTGCCTGGTTCCAACAAATAGTGTGTTATCAATAGCGAGCGCGTCCCAAATTCGGAAATTAAGATCGCCTGCCGCGGGCATGTTATCGGCTCGCAAATCCTTCCCTATGGGTTCCCACTGGTTCCCGACATCCTCCGAACGAAACACCTCTGTTTGGAGGACAAGGTACATCGCGGTATTTGTGATAACCAATGCAATCGCACGTCCTTTAGGTCGTGCACCAAGGCTATTCCAGGTCTTACCCGCATCGACTGAGGCTAAGAGCTCATTAGGTGTGAGGACATAGAAGGTGTTGTCTCGCTCTGCCATAACCGTATTGAACTCCCGATTTGGACCGCTGGCACTAACAGGCGTCCACGCGTTCGCTTCCTCTGTAAGTCGATAAAGTCCTGTTTTGGCAATCGCGTAGAGGGTCTGGTCGGATGCGAGGAAGAGCCCAGCCCATGAAACGCCGCCTGGTCCTTTGGTCTGAATCCATTCGGGTTTTGCTGTTGAAAGGTCGGTTTCGTCTGCTTGCGCGGCTGCGATGAGGAGGGGTTCCGTTTGGAATCCAGGTCGACTGTTTTTACCGGGTATATCGGCTCTCCCAAATTGGGTGAGTGCGTCAGGTTTGCGTTCCGATTCAAGGGCAACGGGTGTGTCAACGAGTTCTATTGTCATCTCCGATGTTGCATCTAAGTTATAGGGTTGCTGAAAACGGGACAATGTGAGCGTGCCGAATCCGATCATCAGGATAACCAAAAAGGTTGATGTGAGAGAGAGACCCCACGGTAGCCAAGGACTATTCGCTGAAGGCGATACTGGTTTGAGACGAGCGGTTTCACGTATGATATGCTCCGTTAGATTTGGGGAGAGTTGGAAATTGTTCAGGACCTCTTGAATCATGGATTCCTCCTTTTTTAATCGTTGTCGGGCGCGCAGGAGCCGACTCCTGATGGTGCCAGGTGATACACCCAAAAATACGCTAATTTCCTCACCTGTCATTTCTGCCAGATAATACAGCGTTACGACGGTGTGCTCGCTCTCCGGCAGCTTTTGCAGAAGGCGTTTGACGAGTTCACGTCGGTGTTCTATCGCTGCTGCCTCGTCGCGGTCTGCTTTATATTGCGCATAGCAGATTTCCTCGAGTTCGGTTGTGGACATCGCATCTAAAGATTTCGTCGGCAGCTGCTTCTTCCGTAGCCATGCGATACAGTGCCGCGTCGCAATGACATAGAGCCAGCCTGGAAAATGATCCCGACGTTTCAGCGTCGAGAGTCTCTTGTAAACCTTCAGAAAAACATCTTGTGTGATTTCTTCGGCGATATGGAAATCACCGATCTTCCGCCAGACGAGCGCATGCACCGATTTTTGATATTTGTTCACAAGCGCGGTGAATGCACCTTCATCACCGTCTAATATACGTTGAATGAGGTCAGCGTCATTAGTGTTCATCATGTCTCCTCTGAAAAAATAGGGGTTTCATGATATTCAGGACTTACGCAAAATCCATTTTTATGGAAGGGGTTTTAAGTTCCTGAC
>VXZK01000193.1 GCA_009845545.1 Candidatus Poribacteria bacterium | reverse complement strand
AACAACTAAAACCTTTCACCACAAACCTTCAGGAAAAAATGGGGGTAAGTGACCAATGTTGTTTTTTTCTTGCATTTGTGTCGCAACTTATGCTAAACTATTACAAATTACCACAGCAGAACGCAATTTGGGCAGATTAAATCCCCTGATAAGGTGGATTTATAACCAACACCCGAAAGATTTTTGAAAAAAATCGTACCGACAACTTCTAAAATAAGTGTTCGCAAAATTGTGCGAAGTGTGGTAAACTCTATCGTAAAGTCATCCGTTTCTGCCTGAGGAGACATCAAATGTACGATAAGAAAAACCCTAAAGCTGCTGGTGCAAGCCCCGACAAGTACGACCTGTTTATTGAAGATGACGAAGAAGTTGAAGAAGAACTCACCTCTGAAGAAGAGGAGATGAATTCCGGCTATTCGTTGCAGCTCATTCACCACCTTATCGCCGAGACACCGCCGGAAGACCGGCGCCGCCGATGGCTCCTGGAGCTGCGGCGCGCGATTCTGAGTGATGAAGGTGAGTTTCGGGAGAGAATTCACGCGATTCAGCAGGAAGCACTCCGTATCCACGCGGAAATGGAGGCGCAGATCGAAAAACTCACTTCACCCGCGAATCGTATCGGTACCTTGCTCGGATTGCCGAAAGATGACATTGCACGCGTCATCGTCGGGGGGTCTGAGTACTACGCGAACCTTGATACCGAACTTGATCCCGCAACCTTGAAGAAGGGGTTCAGTGTACTATTGAACGATGCCTTTGTCGTTGTCGGTGAACTCGGATACAACGATGCCGGACCCATCGCAAAAATAGCCGATGTTATACCTGATGGAAGACTCCGCATTGGGCAAGAACCTAACGCGCAAACTGTTATCCTTGAACGTTCCGCAGACCTCACGGATGTCAAACTCAAACCTGGCGATGAAGTCAGGGTGGACTCCAACTACCGAGTCGCACTTGAACATATCGCTACCAAAGAGACGGACGCTTACGCACTCGAGGCAGTACCGAACATTCCATGGTCTAAAGTCGGTGGGCTTGACGAAACCATCCAACGTATTAAAGATACGATTGAACTCCCTATCCTGCATCCCGAACTCTTTTCACGGTTCCAATACAACGCGCCGAAAGGGTTCCTTCTCCATGGACCGCCAGGATGCGGAAAAACACTTATTGGTAAAGCAACCGCCTATAACTTGACGCAGCAGCTCCAAAGAGAGAGCGGAGAAGATGTTGAAGGCTGTTTCCTTCACATCAAGGGACCCGAAATTCTAAACATGTGGCTCGGAGAATCCGAACGCAAAGTTCGTGAAATATTTCAAATCGCCCGTGAAAAAAAGGAAGATGGCAAGTTAGCTTTTGTGTTTATAGATGAGGCAGAGTCTATATTAGGCACACGACGCGCACTTCGGTCTCATAGCATCTCAAATACGCTGGTGCCAATGTTTTGTGCAGAAATGGATGGTATTGAGTCTCTACAAGATGTCGTTATTATTCTCGCCACAAACCGTCCAGATCTCATCGATCCTGCCATCCTGCGTCCGGGGCGCATTGATCGGAAAATTAAAGTAACCCGTCCAGATGCAGACGCTGCAAAGGATATATTCCGTATTTACTTCACCCCCGAGCTACCTATCGCTGCAGAGGCGGAAACAGCAGGCGAAACGCCACCCGAAGTTATACCGCCTGAGAAGGCAGTCGAAGACCTCATTGCACAAGTCGTGGATGAAATGTTTCGTGAAGACGAGGACAATCGATTCCTTGAAGTCTCTCTCAGGAGCGGCAGACGCGATATCCTTTATCGCGGGCACCTCTGTAGTGGGGCTATTATTGAGTCAATCGTACAGCGCGCCAAGGAATCCGCGCTCAAACGCGCAATTCAGGACCCCGAAAAAGAAGGCGGAATCTCCCGGGCAGACCTATTAAACGCCCTCGCCGCAGAGTACCAGGAGAGTGAAATTTTCCCGCCGACCGAGGCAACCGAAGACTGGCTCAAACTCCTCGATTATGATCCAGCAAACGTCGTCAAAGTTACACCTATCAAAACTGAAAAGCGCGAACGGCGTAAAGCCGCTAGCTCGCGTGTCATTTAGGAGGATCGGCTATCAGTTCTATGGATAGACTCTTTGGAATTGAAACTGAATATGGAATCACACTCGAAAATGAAGCGCACATTGATGCCGTCAAGCAGTCGATTGAGTTGATAAAAAGCTATCGCCAAGAAGATTTTCGACCCGTGTGGGACTATCGCGGTGAAGACCCGTTTCGAGATGAACGCGGCTTTCGAGCTGACGCGCTCTCCAATCATCCCGATGAGAAGGAAGAGGAGGCGCGCGATCGCAAGCGGAACAAAAAAGAGCGACTCTCTTTTGCCGAAATTAAAAGCGATCACATTCTCGTCAACGGGGCACGCCTCTACAACGACCACGCACACCCAGAGTATTCTACGCCTGAATGCAGCAACCTCTTTGACCTCGTCGCACACGATAAAGCTGGCGAACGGATCCTCCACCGGTGTGCTGAAACACGCAGTCAGAATCTCGGAAAACGCGTGCTACTTTACAAAAATAATACCGATTTTCACGGGCATAGTTACGGATGCCACGATAATTACTTGATGGCACGCGAAGTCCCGTTTGAGACACTCAAACACGGAATTATGCCGTTCTTTATCACACGCCAAATCTTCGCTGGCGCAGGAAAACTCGGCATTGAGACGGAAGCAGGGCTCGCAACTCCCGGACATTACCAATTATCACAGCGTGCTGATTTCTTTCACGTTGAGGCGAGTGTTGATACCATGCACAATCGACCTATCGTCAATACGCGAGACGAACCGCATGCAGACGCATCTAAATTCCGGAGACTCCACGGCATCGCAGGCGACGCAAATATGTCTGAATACGCAACAGCACTCAAGGTCGGCACCACTGCTCTTGTTATCGCATTGATTGAACAACGGAGAATTCCAGACGGCCTCGCACTCGCTAATCCGATTGATACCATCAAGACCGTCTCGCATGACCAGACCTATCGATGGAGGGTCATGACCGATGACGGAAAATCGATGTCGGCAATCGACCATCAGCGCGAGTACCTCGCACTCGCACAGAAACATCTCGCCGATGGTGGCGCATTTGAAACCGACTGGGTCCTTACCGAGTGGGAAGATACGCTTAATGCTCTTGAGAAAGACCCTATGTCGCTCATTGATCGGATCGATTGGGTCGCAAAGAAGTGGCTACTTGAAACCTTTGCAGAAGAAGAGGGCATCGCATGGGACGATCCATGGCTCCAGAGTTTAGATTTAGAATACCATAATATTGATCTGGATGAAGGACTTTACTACGGAATCCCGATGCGTCGTATTGTCACAGACGAACAAATTGAAACAGCACTTCATAACCCGCCCGCTGACACACGTGCTTACTTCCGTGGGCGTGCTGTTGATCGCTTCAGCGAGTCTATAAAAGCAATCCAGTGGGATAGCATTACCTTCACCGTCAATGGACGGACCCGGGAAGTTAACCTGAACGCACTCGCCGAGGCTGACATCGCACAGCAGTATAATGAAGCTCTTGACGAATCACTGACCGTCGAAACATTAATTAAAAAATTGGGATTATAGATTTTTAAGGCAATGGTTTTCAGTTATCAACAAAGAAGTTGCCAGAAAGAACACAACTGGCAACTGGTAACTACTAAAAAAGGAGAAACAAAATGGCAGCCAATATCATTGCTCAGCTGGAGCGCAAGCAGAGAGATACAAAACCCATCGGACCCGGTGATGGCGACGGTGATAACGACGGACCCAAGCGTCAAAAAGTCAGCCGTCCGGATACGCAAGAATTGCTCAAGCGCATGCGACGTGTTGACAAAGATCAGTCCCGGCGCTACCGCCAAAGAACGGGGGAATAATGCACGATAAGGGTGATTTCCTGAATCTGAGTGGCGCAGCACACCAGGAATTTGCGCTGCAGCGCGCAATAAATCACGAAGGCGACTTCCTCAATCTCTTGAAGCACGCAAACTACCCTTTGAAGGTAGAGGTGCCACCGGAAACCGTACGACACGGCGCAGATGTTGAAATAGCACATAGCACCACCGTTGTTGCTGTGCTTTACCGAGATGGAGTCATGATCGCAGGGGACAGGCGTGCCACTGCAGGCACTTCTGTCATCTATGATCGAGCCGAGAAAGTTTTGCAAATTGATAGGCATTCGGCACTTGCTATTTCAGGTTCACCCGCAATCGCTTATGAAATTGCCAGAATATTAGAGCACTCGTTCCAGTATTTCCGGCGCAGCCAGCTCCAAGAGTTAAGCCTCGAAGGTAAACTTCGGATGTTGTCGAGACTCATCCGAGAGAATTTGTCGATGGCACTCCAAGGCATCGGCGGCGTTATCCCGATCTTTGCACTATATGACTTGAATGCTTCCGATGATCCGAACGGTGGAAAAATTTTCTTCTATGACGCACTCGGGGCACATTTTGAAAACGTTGATTTCGCAACAACCGGCTCCGGTTCTATCTGGATCCGTGGCGTGTTGCGCTATCTGTCTCGGTTTGGCGAGACAGCCTTGCACGAGATGGACCAGCGGCAGGCAGCGATTACGATCTTAAGACTCTTGGACATCGCCAGTGAGTACGATGCCGCAACGAGCGGATACAATGCTAAAGTGAAAATTTTTCCGACTGTCAAGACTGTAACACGTATCGGCGTTAATACCGTTTCTGATGATGATTTAGCGGCATGGTACGCTGAGGCACAACCAAATGCAGAGGAATAGTTATCGGTTAAGAGTACCTTGCAGTGTGAGTGAGCGGACGAATAGTTAGCGGTTATCAGATAAGACGGAAACTTGATATGTAGAGGCTGTCTCTTAACCGAAAACCGAGTACCGAAAGGTTTTTCGTAGAAAAACCGAACTGAAAACCATTCCTCTGACAACTGAAAGATTTTTCGCAGAAAAATCGTACTGACAACCGACAACTAACTATTAAAAGAATGCGAGATGAACCATATCGCTGGATAGAGGCGATTCAGGACCGACGGGATTACATTGAAGACGAACTCCGATTGGGCAGCCCTGTCGTAGGTGTTACTTACGACGCAGGCATGATGCTTTTGACTGTCAGTAAGGGACAACGGAAAATATTTGAAGTACATGACCGGATCGCACTGTCCGCAATCGGGCACCCGGCTGATATTGAACGTTTACGGATGCTTGTTACCGACACTGCCAGCGTCCAAGGCTTTCAAAATGCCACTGAAGATATAAATCTACACCGGTTAACTAACTATACCTTGGCACCCGCTTTTAAGCAGGCGTTTGAGTCCATTGCCGGTGAGGCTTATATCATAAAAATGTTGCTCGCTGAACTCGGCAGCGCTTCAGGAAAAAGCCAATTTATTGGGATCAACTTTGATGGTATTGTCCGAACCGACCCATCTTTTGCAGTTATCGGCGGAACAGAAGTCATTGAAACAGGAATGCAAAAATATCTTACTGCCGCAAAAACTGACGCGGACAGAGATTTAACGAACGCGTTCCGGTTGGCGTTAGAGACTTGGGCAATCGGTAAAGAATTAAGTTCACGAGAGCCGGAAGAAACGGAATCTGAGGAAACACAAATAGATACTACGCAGATGTACGAGGTTATTGAGACCGCACGTGAAGATGGTCAAATTGAAGTAGGGGTTTTGGAAACCGCACAACACGGCACAAGTAAATTCCGACTCCTTACTTCTCAGGAGATTGAAGACGCACTCTCGTAATTTGTTTACTGTATTTTCTCACAAAACAGTTTCGACCTGATCAGAAACCCGTTTTCGGACAGGGGTCCCCACCCGTTACTGGGAAGGGGGGACAAAACAAGCAATAGGCCCATAATTAAAAAAATGAACAAGCGCATTTTTGGAATCGAAACTGAATTTGGATGTATGACGGACACAGAGCGGATTCGTGGAACCTCTGAAGGTGTCGCCGCGCGCGTTCGGGACTATGTTTTTGATAACCTTGAACTCGGGCTGCGCGACATCCACTACCGAGACTGGGGTGAACCCCCTGGTAACGGTGGATTCTTGTACAATGGCGGCCGGCTTTACATTGATATGGGGCATCTTGAGTATGCAACCCCTGAGTGTGCTACACTTTTTGATCTTGTCGCTTACGATAAATCCATTGAGCGCATCATTAACAACATCCTTACTGAGACAGGTTTGCCGACTGCATTCTTTAAAAATAATATCGACCATTTCACGGGGGCCACCTTTGGGTGTCATGAAAACTTCCAAGTCAACCGAGAGGTACCATTTTACCGCGTCGTCATCCCAACACTCATGCCGTTCTTTGTTACTCGACAAATTTACGCCGGGGCCGGCAGAGTCGGAGTCTACGATGAGATGGTTGAGTTTGGGACCCAAGATGTAGTGGAAGGGCAGCAGGAGTTGGCTCAGCAGCATTATCAAATCTCCCAACGGGCGGATCATATTGTCACTGAAATTTATGAATGGATTCAGTTCAGTCGCGCTATCATCAATACAAGAGATGAACCGCTCAGCGATTACACAAAATACCGACGACTCCATCTCCTCGTCGGGGATTCTAATATGTCGGAGTACGCTACCGCACTCAAGGTCGGAACAACTTCACTCTTGCTCTCAGCAATTGAGACGTTCTATGAGATGCACGGTGAAAAACTACCGCTGCCAGGGTTTGAACTTGCTGACCCGGTATACGCAATTCGACATATCTCGCGTGATAATACTTTCAAATGGCGAATTGAACTTAAATCTGGAAAAACAATTGCCGCTGTCGATTTACAACGCGAGTATCTCAACTTCGTTCAGACTTTCATCACTGAACACGACGAAGAAAGTCAGTGGATCCTTTCGGCATGGGAAGCTATACTTGATGATCTTGACAAAGATTGGGAGCGTGTTATCCCGCGTGTCGATTGGGCCGCCAAAAAATGGTTGCTTGAAACTTTCATCGCCGAAGAAAAACTCGATTGGGATGATCCTTGGATCAAAAGTCAAGATTTAGAATATCATAACATTCATACAGAAAGCGGGCTATACTACGCACTACAAGCACACGGACAGATGGAGCGCGTTGTCACTGATGAACAGATTGAGTATGCTATTGACAACGCACCACAGGATACCCGGGCAAAAGTTCGGTCCTTCCTGATGCGAACCCTTACACAAAATCAGATGCCTTGTATCGTCGATTGGCATCAGATCTACGCTGGACATACAGAATATTTTGAGATGAAAGAACCGTTGGATACCAACATCGCGAAGGCGCAACGATGGATAAAAAGGCTACAGAAGCGGCCTTTGCGCAATTGATGTGTAGCCACAGCGTGGCGAGGAATTGAATTGTACACGGTTATCAGAGGAATGGTGATCGGTCATCGGGTAAGAGAGGAACTTGATAAAGTTGTCCGTCTCCTAACTGATAACTGAAAGATTTTTTCTACGAAAAAATCGTACTGAAAACTATTCCCGTAGCACAAGGAGAAAACCATGGCTGAAAACAGATGCATACACACGGATTGTGAAGGATTTTACCGTCGCGACTTTCTAAAAGCGGGCGCCCTTGGGTTGTTCGGGTTGAGTCTCACGGACTTGTTCCGACTCAAAGCACAAGCTGCAACCGCAGAAGCAAGTGTTAACGCACCGAGTGCTTCTACAGGCACTGCTACATCCGTTATCCTTGTCTGGTTAGGCGGTGGACCAAGCCACCTTGACATGTGGGACCTTAAACCGGAGGCTCCTGAAGAAATTCGAGGGCTTTTCAACCCGATAGCCACCAATGTCAACGGCATTCAAATTAGTGAACATCTCCCCAGACTCGCACAACAGACCGATAAGCTCTGCATCATCCGTTCCATGACCTCTCCAGAGGCAGCGCATGAGCGGGGAACACACTATATGATGACGGGTTATCAACCCTTACCTGGTTTTGCTGTCCCGGGGTATGGTGCCGTTATTTCTAAACTCAAAGAACAGCGGAGTGCTTTGCCACCTTACATCTCTGTCCCAGCACCTGTCGCTTATGGCGGAGGTGGATTCTTAGGCGCATCACTCGCACCTTTCTCACCTGGCGGCAATCCCGCAAGCAATAACTTCAAGGTACGCGACCTTCAACCCCCTAAAGGTGTCTCTTTTGAACGTGTTGAACGCCGACGCTCTTTACGTCAAGCCGTTGATGCTGCCTTCAAAAAATACGAGGCAGGCAACCCAGCTGCGGAAGCGGTTGACGACTTCTATACCTCCGCTTATAACTTGATGAGTTCCACTGATGCCCGCGCCGCGTTTGATCTCAAAGCCGAACCCGGCAAAACGCGCGACGCATATCGACGCGACACCTTCGGACAAAGTTGTCTCCTCGCAAGGAGACTCGTTGAAGCAGGTGTCAACTTCGTCACAGTCAGCAACGGGGGATGGGATAACCACAACAACATTTTCTCATCTCTGCCGGGGAAACTCAATGCTTTTGATCAGACAATGGCTACCTTAATCACTGATCTGAAGGATCGGGGATTATTGGAAACCACGCTCGTCATCGCAATGGGTGAGTTCGGTAGAACGCCAGTCATCAACAGAAACGCCGGGCGTGACCATCATTCCCGCGTCTTCTCGATTATGCTCGCCGGCGGTGGTGTCCAAGGTGGACAGGTCATCGGTGCTTCCGATCCCCTTGGAATGGAACCTGCTGAAACGCCGGTACGCCCAGAAGATTTATCTGCGACACTCTATCAATCCCTCGGTGTTGATTATAATGAGCATCTGGAATCACCAGATGGGGTCCGCATTGTGCTCTCCCGTGGTGGCAGACCCATTCGCGGCGTTCTTGCGTAAAGAGGGCGGGTAGGTGCGGTTTGCAACCGCACCGGACATCATCGAGAAATTACCGAATTATAGTGAAGTTCATAAATAAGTGGACATCTTTGTAGCATGATGCACGTCGCATCTGGGCGAGTACGCCGGGAATCTGAATGCCTGTTATAGGTATTCAGACTGGTTGAGATCCCCCAATTAATTATAGGTTTTACTATAAATTTTTAATCTTCGTGTAAACGGGGTTGCGATCTGCATTCTAATCGCTCACCGAGTAACGGGCTGAAGGTTAGAAAAATTCACATCGAAGAATAGTAAGGATGGGAGGATAGACGGATCGTCCCGATGCTTCTATCCTTCCAATCCATGCTACCTGTCTTCCAATTTCTAACCCGAAAAAAATGATTCGTACCGTTTTCGTTACGCTTTGTAACATAGGAATCCTGATAGCAGCGTCCTGCATCATCTTTGCAACACCGATAGGTTTTGCAGACCAGCCGCTGTCACCCATCTGGTCACTTGAATTTAGCCCTGATGGGAAAACGCTTGCTGTCGGGAAATATCAGTGGGTTGAACTCTGGGATCTGGAGACGCAACGCATTATTCACACATACGAACCACATGCGGGTGAGGTTCGGAGTCTCAAGTTCGCAGCGACGAACGATCAGGAAACGTCGTCATTGCGGCTCTATGCAGGGGGAGGGGTTCCCGCCCAAAGCGGTGAAATACGAATTTGGGATGTCGCTTCTGAAGAACTCATAAAAAGCTTTGAGGTTCACGGTGATACCATTGAGTCTATTGCCCTCAGCCCAAATAATACAACACTGCTCACTGCCAGCATGGACGAATATAGTGCCGTCATTGATGTAACGCGCCTTGAGGATACCGAATATCCAATCGACAATCAAGCAAAATGGCTTACCCAACACGTCGGGAGAGTCCTTTGCACCTTGTATCACCCGCAAGGAACTTACTTTGTTACCGGTAGTGAAGATAAAACCATAAAAGTATGGAACCCTAATACTTTCAACGTCATGGTCAACTTTGACGCAAACGATGATGCTGTTTATAGTCTCGCCTATTCAGTTAATGAAGGTGTGATAGTTTCAGGATCTGCCGATAATACCGTCCGGACATGGCGCGTTACACCAGCCGGAGACGGTGAAGATATCGCAGTGGGGCGAGATTCACTGGAAATGACGGGGGATCTCGTGCGTGAATACGATGGGCATCAAGGGGCTGTTTATAGTGTTGATGCTGCACGCGTATTACCCAGACGCGCGAACAATCAGGCGGTAATGATCGCATCCGGTAGCGCAGACACTTCCGTGATTATATGGAATCTCCGATCCGGCAACCGTTATAGCACTTTTGATGAATCGACCGATGCTGTTTACGCAGTAAAGTTCAGCCCGAATGGCGAATTCGTCGCCGCAGGCGGGCGCGATGGAAAAGTACGGCTCTGGAATCTCCGCAGACGGGCATTAACGCACGAGTTTGAGTAGCCATCATGCTTCGCAGTGAGAACAGTTTGTCTCGCATTGTCCCGCAAGCCTATAGAGGCTCGCGCAGAGTTGTCAGTTACCATCTTGTGGCAGGAACAACATATTTACAGGTTTCCGCGAGATATCTCTTAACTGACAACTGACAACTAATTTGGGAGGGTCTTTCACGATGCTTACCAATACGATATCCCCTTTGACTAAGCAATATAGCCTTGCAAGTATAATCCGAACACTTTGCATACTGCTCTCTGTTTCTATCACGCTTCCGACGTTCGCACAAGGTGCCCCGCGACTCAATTCTCTGTTTCCAGCGGGAGGACAACCCGGAACAACTGTTGAGGTTGCCATCCAGGGGTCCGATTTAGACGGTGCACACCGAGTCATTGTTGAAGGAGAGTCCGGGATTACCGCGCAACTTCACCCAGCTGGTGGCGAAGTTGATGACACCCATAAACCCATCTTTGAGGCGAATTGTGGGCAGTGCCACGAACTCCGCTCCCCAAGTAACCGATCAATGACCCCATCGCAGTGGAAAGCCGCAGTTCAACGGATGATTACCGAGAAGGGCGCAGAGATCAGCGCGGCGGCGCAGACACAAATCGTCGCCTATCTCTCATCCGCTGCAAGAGCCGGTGCCGGATTAACCGCCGAATTATCTATCGCACCAGATGCACCCATCGGGCTTCGCGAAATTCGGATTGTCAGCAAGCACGGCACCTCCACCGCATGGCCCTTTGAGGTTAGCCACACCCCAGATGTCGTTGAGACCGAAGCGAATAATGACCCAGAATCCGCTACGACTATTGAACTACCAAGCCTTATCAACGGTGTTGTGAATCCGGGGGGCGACGAAGATTATTACGTATTTGAAGGTACCAAAGGACAACGGTGTGTGTTTAGTGTCAAGGCGTACCGCCTTAACAACATCAGCCAGCAATTCTTCAATCCAACGATCTCTGTTTTTGATGCAAAGGGCGTTGAACTCGCACGCAGTAACGGGTTCTACAGTCTTGATCCCCTCATTGATATTACGCTTCCTGAAGACGGTCCCTATCTTTTACGCATTCGGGATCTATTGCATCGTGGCAATCCAGATTCCGTTTACCGATTAACAGGGGGTGTTCTCCCTTACAATACTTATCTGTTTCCCGCAGGTGGAACGGTACCTAATGGAGAAATGGACAGGGCAAGCCTAACAGAGGCGACAGGTTCTCTTTCATACGGGCCGCCCACTCCTCCAAAAACCAACACTGTTCAGTGTGTTATTGGCGGTGAAAATCTACCCGAAACGGAGTGGCAGGTCAAGTTGACTGAGGATGATCAACCCGGACTCAAACAGATTCGTACACCGTATGGCATCTTTCCCTTCGTTATCAACGCCCACCCTGAAGGTGTTGAAGAGGATATTGAGCATCAGTCCACTGCTGACGAACCCGCTACACAGGGTACGACAACACAACTTACTGAATCCGAAATCCTTTTTGAAACAAAGTGTAGTGCCTGCCATGAGCTCCGGTCACCGAGCAACCGCGCACTCTCTGCCGAGGAATGGACAAGCACCATTACACGCATGACGAATAAAGAGAATGCAGACATTACACCGACTGAACGCGACCGTATCATCGCTTTCGTCGCTCAGGAAGCACAGCGTTTAGGTGAACTCATCGCACGCCAGCTCGAACACGCACAACACCTCACAATCCCCGGCGCAATCAGTGGACGTATCTCAGAACCGAGTGAGGTGGATTATTACCGGTTTACCATTTCAGAAGGCACAAGCCTCGGTCCATGGTGGGTAATTTTCCCGTTTGATAACGTTGATGAAAAGGGGTTTGATACCGTCTATCCTCCTGAAACCGAGATTGATCTTGATAAGGAGTACATCGGCAAAGAGGGTCGAAAAATCGGGTGGTATAAAACCAATCGCAGAGGCGAGAACGTCTTCTCTAACGTGCCTGAAGATGATGTCACTGGCTACGCCTTGACCTACCTCGAATCTGACCGTGATCAAAACTATCTCTTGTCCCTCGGTTCTGATGATACCATCAAGATATGGGTGAACGACAAACTTGTTTTCAGCAAATACATCCACCGTCCACTGCGGCGTGCCGACGATGTTATTCAGTTGCCTGTCTCTAAAGGCAGAAACAAGATTCTTGTGAAGGTTACCAATGGCTATGGACCGTGGGGATTTTTCGCAGACATAGGCGGATATTCGCTCACTGTCTCCGCAGAACGCCTGAGTTCGCCGCTAAGTCCATCTCTCACCCTCCTTGATGTGAACGGGCAGGTGTTAGCAAATAATGCTGGTATTGGCGGCAGACGCAACGCTATTATTGATTACAGCTTCAATCAACCCGGTGAGTATGCTGTTCGGGTTGAGGATATTGCTGGAAACGGCGGGGCTGGCTATGTTTACCACTTAGATATCCGTCCAACAAAACCTGATTTTGCCATCTCCGTAACACCTGATAATCCTAATATCGGACGCGGGGGGACTGTCTTGTTGGGTGTGACGCTACAACGTCGCGTTGGATTTACAGAGCCGATAGTGCTCTCGGTTGAAAACTTGCCACCCGGTGTCACTGCCAGCGAGAGCGCAATCCTTTCGGGGACTGGCGTAACACAAGGATACATTACGCTTACCGCCGCACCCGATGCTGAACTTCAACCGCGTGTTGTTCAGGTTGTCGGTGCCGTCACCACTGCCGCTGGCAATGAATATCGTCGCGCCGCAACACCTGTTGAAGTCTACCAGATTCAGAACAACGAACAGACCGTACGGCGACAAAACGTTGTCGTTAGCGTTACGGAGACCGCACCTATTATGTTGTCAACCGGATTAGAAGAGATCGTGGTAACCCCAGATTCACCGATTGACATTATCGTTAAAGTTGATCGGCAAAACGGCAATCGGCAAAATCTGAATCTTACCGCTGTCGGTTTGCCCTTTGGTGTCCGACTCCAACGACAAAATACCTTACTCCGAAGGAATCAAACGGAGACCACCTTAACACTCGTGCCAAATATTATTAGGGCTGGTAATAATGAGTTACGGCGGAACCCGTTCATCGGTACGCAGCAGACGCGTCCATACACTATTGTTGTCAACGCATCCGTCGGTCAACGGATCGTAGCCAGCAGCCCCGCTATCAAACTCTGGCTCGGCAACCGGCCAGATACAAATCAAGAGGAACTACTCGGCGGCAATTAGTACGTTTGCTGAATGCTGACAATACCGATTTTTTCCTTGATAAGGGAATGTGGATAGAGAGAAAATAAATTTGACATTCAGATGATTTCATTCAGATGATTTTGTGGTATGCTTAATAACACCTTATAGACTAGTAGTCTTTCAATGTTGAACTTGAGGAAAATCGGTTCGTAGTAGTGCGATT
>VXZK01000216.1:5655-13771 GCA_009845545.1 Candidatus Poribacteria bacterium | reverse complement strand
GATCACCTTGCAATGCGTATTATGAATATGTTAAAATTCAGAATTGACCGAGATTCAGTTTTAATTACACGTCATTTCCCGCAGGAGGCAGACTATGAAAGTAGGTATTCGGGACGGCATGCTACCCGTTTCGTTTGAAGAATCGTTTCAGAAAGCAAAAGCTATTGGATTTGATGGTATTGAACTCTGTATGGGAGTCAACTACCGTGACCACGCGCTCTGGCAGGACAACGGGATTGATAAAGTGAACGGCTTGGCAGATGCCGCAGGCATTGAGGTGTCTTCGCTATCGCCGGGCGGTTTCACAGCCTTTTCGTTTATGCATCCGACCGACAGCACGCGGACCGAGGGGATTGCGAAGCTGCAATATCTCTCAGAGACCGCCCCAGAACTCGGTGCGAAGGTGATTCTGGTGCCCTTTTTCGGAGGCGGTCAGATCCAAGACGAGCACATCAACGCGCCACGGTTTATTGATGGACTCAAAACCGCCGCCGAAACCGCTGAAAAACACGGGGTCTTTCTCGCAATCGAATCAACACTCAGTGCGGAGCAACATCAACAAATTATTGATAATGTCGGTTCATCAGCCGTTGGTGTCTATTACGATATGGGGAACGCAACCGGGTTCGGCTACGATTCACCCTCTGAAATTCGGAGTTTAGGAACCGCAATTACGCAGATGCACATCAAGGACACGGGTGGCAATCACGCTGGCGAGGGTGATGTTGACTTTCCCGCGGTCTTTGATGCTGCGCATGCTGTAGGCTACGATAGTTGGTTTGTACTCGAAACGCCCGGTAAGGACGATCCGGTTGCGTCCGCAGCAAAAAACCTCAATTTCGTGAGGAACAATTTTTGAGGGGATAGCAACCTGCTATCTGTTATCGGAGACTTGTACGTTTCAATATCGGAACCCGTCCTACACGGAGGAGTTGGCATGAACAGTCCAAAAACGATAGTCCCCCGCTCCGAAAGCGAGAAGCTGCTGTCCTTACCGACGCGCGAAGCAGAACAACTCTTTCAAAGCTACGGAAAGCAACAGCAATTGGAGATTCTCAGCGCAACCCGCAACCCGAGAGCACGGGAGCAAATCTATTACCTTGTGCCCGATTGTACGGAACTTATTCAGGAAAGCCCGACTGAGGATGTGCTCCAGGTTTTGGACACAATGCTCGGCACAGGTCTCGCCTCAGCACTATTGCCCTGTCTTTCAAACGATCAATTTGAGGAACTGTTAGACATTGCCGTCTGGCGCGATGGTAAACTTGATGAAGAATCATTGGACCTCTGGCTCTTTGAACTCGCGGAATGTGACCGAAATGACCTCGGAAGGCTCCTCAGAGAGTTAGACATTCGTCTACTCGCAGCCCTCCTCCACGGACGCATCAAAATTCAGGACAACTACACCGGATTGCTCCTCGAAAGTGGACTGCTCGATCCGACTTCTCAAGCGATTGATTACGTCGACGAACGCGCCCGGGCAATCTCTGATGCTATCTGGGAAGCAGATCATGAGATCTTTGAAATACTCATCAGTGAACTCTTCACTATCGACACTGAAGGCAATGTTGAGGAAGAACTTGCCGCTATTTTCGATGCCGCGCAGGCAGACAGAGCCGAACGCGTCGCCGAACGCGACAAGGCAGCAGGTATTGATGTCACTGAAGCCGACCTCATGGAAAAAGTTGACCTTGATTTGATTTCATTTGATGAGGACGCAGAAGACGATGACGACGAATAAGTTTTCGCTTGTCGCTGAGGCAAGTCTTGACGGACGGCTATTCCTTGCGCGAGCACTGGCACACGGCGATACCCTCGGTCGCATGCCGCGTGAGCAGGCAGATGCACTCTACCAAAGTATTGCCGCCATCGCGCATAAACTCATCACAATGAAGACAGCAGATCTCTCCGACGAATCAGCACTCCGAACACAGATCCAAACCGCCTTTACGCTCACCAGTCTCGGCTTAGAATACGGCAGTAAAGGCGATCTGGATAAAGCGGCTCAACTCCTTCGCAAAACCCGGACCGTTAAGTTTTTCCAAATCGGCAATACGTTAATGGAGAAATTGCTGGATAGAGCGCGCCATCTTTTAGAACATGCCGTGATGCTACCACCGAGTAGAGATGAGGAACGTCCGCTGGGTGCCACTTACACCGACTTAGAGATTGAAGGCATCCAAATCTATACACAGGCAGAACTCGAATTTCTAAAGGCGTTGCTGATATATCGGACCTCAATCCGGACGCTCCAGGTGACAATCAGAGAGACTGATACCCCACGTCCACTTCTTCACTTGGCTGAAATCGAGATGATTGACCGACAATTGGCATGCATAGAGCACCGATGCGATTATGTGAAAGCCTTGCCGTTAGATAATCTGTTCGCATTAGATCCGCCGCTCAGCATTTTCCCGAATCCGATTGAACACCTCACGATCGGATTGATAACGAACCTTGTGCTTTATCGTCAAGTTGACTTCCAGTTAGACGAGGACGCTCGGCAGGATTTTCACCAATTGGCTTATGTTGACGGTGAGATCCGCGCATCGTTCCGACAACAATTACTCGACTGGATTGCAAAGTATCTCGAACAGGTACAGCAACCTGAACCGGTGACAACGTACGCCGTTGCCTATTGGGATGACTGTCTCCGCATTGAAGGACAAGCAGTTTTATCTTAAGAGTCTCAGCGATCGGAGGGCAATTGTCGCTTCGCATCAGCAATCGCCCGGCGTGCCTGTGGGGTGCCAATGTCGCTTAAAGCGCGCTCTGCCATACGGCGAAGGTCAGGATTATCCGAATGAAGTGCTTGAATTAACGGATCAATCGCAGGAGTCCCTATGGTAACCAAGGCGCGTACGACGAGACGACGGACGTTCCACTCCGGGTCCGTAAGTGTGCCAATGAGTGCCGGCAGAATTGTATCAAGCGGTTTGCTGATTTCGCCTAACGCGTAAGCCGCATTCAAGCGAATCTCCATTGACTCGGCTTTTAGCGCATCAATGAGATACGGCACGGCAGGCTCACCCAAATTCTGTAGCGCGACAGAACCGACGACCCGAATATTTTCGTCCGGATCGGCGAGCGTCGCAATAAGAGCAGGGGCGACGCGGGCAGTAGGCACCCCGATTTCGCTGAGCGTCCACGCCGACATCTCTCGCACCTGTAGATTCTCAGCCGATAAGCCGCGGATGAGGGCATCAACCGCCCCGGGACCTATGGCGACTAAGGCTTTGGACGCTTCAGTACGGCGTGCAGCATCTGTTGCACCGAATTGGGCAACAAATTCTTCTGCACGCTGTTCCTCTGATTGACATGCTATCAGGCAGAGAAATATGGGGATGAAAAGAAGGCGTTGCATAGAACCCAATATACCACAGCTGCCTGTTTTTTGCAAGTGACAGTGCCTTTTCAAGTTGGGGCATTTAGTTTTAAATAAATTATCGGATTATCTAATTTTTCAAATATTCTTTTTTAAGTCCGGTGCGGTTCCAAACCGCACCTACCGGGCCTGGGGAAAGACAGCGAGATCAGAAACCTCGCCAGCAAATCCACGTTACAAAACACAAAAGGAGAAGCACGGGGTCGCCACGGTGCGAAAACCCGTTAACCAAAAGATGCAATTAGAAACAGCGACATTCGGTGCGGGCTGTTTTTGGTGTGTTGAGGCAGTCTTTCAGCAATTGGAAGGCGTTCACGAGGTCGTCTCAGGATACACCGGCGGCACGACCGTCAATCCAACCTATCAAGCCGTCTGTATGGGGATGACAGGACATGCCGAAGTGGTCCAGATACAATTCGATCCGACGGTCATCTCTTATGAAGAACTACTGGAAGTGCTTTGGCACACGCACGATGCAACGACGCGAAATCGGCAAGGAAATGATGTCGGCACCCAGTACCGTTCCGCGATCTTCTATCACTCCGAAGAACAACGGCGCACCGCCGAACAATCCAAAGCAGAGATGGATACATCCGATATGTGGGACGATCCGATTGTCACAGAGATCACGCCACTGGACACCTTCTACCCCGCTGAAGATTATCACCAAAACTATTTTCTCTTAAATTCAAGGCAGCCGTACTGCCAATTTGTAATCCATCCGAAGATGCGAAAATTCACAAAGGATTTTAAGGATAAACTTAAAAATGAGTAGTAAACATGTTTTAAAAACACAGGTGCTATGGCATCTCGTCATCATCTGTTGCTTCAGTGTTAGCACTGTGATGGCGCAAAACACAACATCACCCGTAACTGTATCCGTTACAACACCAAGGCGTGCGACATTTGTCGCTGCGAAGGATTATACCGGACATCTACAACCCAACGCCGAAGTTAAAGTATTTGCCAATGTTTCGGGTAAACTCGTTTCAATCGAGAGGCAAGTCGGGCAAAGTGTGACAAAAGGCGATGTGCTTGCACAGAGCAGCGCAAAAGAAGCCGCGCTCGCCGTCATACGCGCAGAATCCGCATTCAGCAGCGCACAATCGCAACTGACAACAACGCAAGCCAGTGCACAGGCACGTGTTGAATCACAGTTAGCGGTTGCACAAGAAACCTTGATGGCAGCACAAGCGACACTTGTGGAGACAAAATCTCTCGCTGAAATGCGCATCCGTAATCAACTCACACAGGCAGAATCAGCGTATAAGGCAGCACAGGCGACAATTGAACGCTCAAAAATAAATGCTGAACAGGCGTTACAACGCGCGAAAGTGGAACTCGATAAAAATAAATTGGAGTTCGAGCGGAATAAGGCACTTCACGAGAAACAACATATCAGTGATAGTAACTTTGAGGCGGTCGAACGCAGCTTTAAAGTCTCACAAACCCGTTATGAAGAGGCAGTCGTTACGGAAGCACAGTTCAAGGAAGGCACAACGCACCCTTCCGTAGAAAAGACGAAAGCAGAATTAGCAGTCGCTCAAAAGGTGGTGGAGAGTCGCGGGTGGGAACGTGAAATCGCTTCAGCAGAATCGAAAGTCACTCAGGCACAAGCGAGCCTCAACACGGCACAGAAACTCGTCGAAGCAAAGTCTTGGGAACACGAGATCGCCATCGCCAAAGCCGCAGTGACGCAAGCCTCAGAACAACTCAAGTTGGCACAGGAGCAGTTCAGTGATGCAACTATCAAATCCACGATTGATGGTATCATCGCAACACAACACTTGAAGGCCGGAGATTATACACAACTCGCTTCATCGCCGACAGGGAAACCGGTGTTCACAGTTGTTGCCGTAGATGTGCTCAAAGCGGTTTGGAACATGCCCGCCGGAGACGCGCGCCGCATCAATAACGGCGATCTCGTTTTGATTTCTACGGATTCCGGTATTCGGAATATTGCCGGCACGGTCACTTTCATCAGTCCGACCGTTAACCCCGATAATAACACCGTGCTTGTCCACGCGACAGTACCGAATTCCGAAAACAGCATCAAACCCGGAACCGCTATTACGGTTTCCATTAAAACGGGTGAACGGAAAAACGTCCAACTGCTGCCGTTGCGCTCGGTCTTGAATATCCAGAACGGCAGCGGCACTATTTTCGTGGTTGAAGGGAACGTGGCACGCGCAAAACAGGTAAACGTCGGCGGCGTTCACAGCGGTGAAATCGAGGTCACTTCACAACTCGCCAGAGGTACGCAGGTTATTGTAGACAATCAACACCGATTAGAAGATGGAACGGCTGTATCGGTTAGACGGGATTAGATGTGTAGGCACAAATGCTATCCCCTAAAAAGCGTGTGATGACTTGGGAATAGTTTGCTCGCGGGCCAGTAGTTCCTGAAAGTCCTTATATCCACATTGAGTGCTTCAGCGGCTTCAGCATGGTTCGCATACAAATAGGGTGCCCGGCAATAGATATTCCATTCAATTTGCGCAAAAGTCATCCCGCCGAAATAGATACAGCCATGATCTTTAGCCAAACGCTTAGATAGCACTTTTAAAGCGAGGTGAACAGCCTGCTTCTGACCATTCAGACTGAAGTTTCGCCATGCTGGACGTGAGAAATTCTCCAAAATGAAGAGTTTTATAGGTTCTGTAAGAAGTTTTCTGATCTCGTCAGAAGGAAACTGTCCGATCCGGCGCGAAGCCTCTATAGATGTGACAAGTGAATCATCATCTTCCTGCTGATACGACAGCCACTTCTCAAGCTGCGCGAGGGAAATACGCAATGCTCTCGCTGCTTTTTCTCTGTCTCCGCCATAACCTTTTACGACTTCGTGTAGCACTGCAGTCAGGCTGCCTTTGCGGGTTCTTCCTTTTATACTGATAGGCTCAGCTTCTTCTATGGGTTCGGAACTATGCCGAAGATTTGATAACTGAGAGATAGCATCGTCAATCACCCGCTTAATCCACTCGTCCGAGAAGATTGGAATATCTAAGTCAGTCGTATTATATTCGAGTCGCCAGTCATAAATTTCGCGTTCCGCTCTATTGGCGCGGGCGCGTCCATCGGTAGAGAACGCTTTCCACCACTCGTCGATTTGGCGATCCGTGATCCCTGGCGCTCCCTCAGAGAGAAACCGACAGAACTGTCCCTCAGAGAAAAACTGACAGAACACCATGACCGGCAAATCAATCAGGTTTCGATATATCGGTATTTCTGGCGTTTCCGAAGACCGGGTTTCTGGTTCGCTCCGCTCTGAACCTTCATCTCCACTATACGCCCGGATTTCTTGCGGGAGGTCACTCGGCATAATCACCTCGCCTTGGGAAGTGACTGTCGCGCTTTCGAGGCATCTCTCTAACTCTCGAACATTGCCCGGCCAGTTATACGTTTGGAGCAATCCCATCGCTTCTTCAGAAATATCGGACCTTTCCCTCACGTTTTCTGTCGCAATACGCTGCAGGAAATGTGTGACCAGTAAGGGAATATCCTCAAGCCGTTTCCGTAAGGGCGGCAGAGATATCTGATGTCCACAGAGGCGGTAGTACAAATCCTCTCGAAATGTCCCTTGATCAACCATTTCCCGCAATTCCTGATGCGTAGCACTGATGACGCGCACATCCACGTTGTGTGTCCGCGTTCCGCCCACGCGTTGGACCTCTCTTTCTTGCAAGACACTGAGGAGTGTCTCTTGTAGCGATGGGCTCATATTGCTGACTTCATCGAGGAAAAGGGTGCCGCCATCTGCCCGTTCAAATGCGCCGGGGCGTTCCGATTCTGCTCCCGTGAATGCCCCTCTTTCATGCCCCAGTAGTTCAGTTTCACGGAGTTCATGGGGCACCGCGCCACAATCAATTGAAACAAACGGTGCGTCTGCCCGTTCACTCTCTTTGTGAATGAGGCGCGCAACCAACCCTTTCCCGGTGCCTGTTTCACCCTCAAGCAGCACTGAAATGTTAAAGCAGGCGGAACATCCAATTTCTCTATTCAACTCAAACATCGCTTCGCTCTCCCCAACGAGAGCGTACTGTTCCTCAGGCTCTTCTTCTTCAGTTTCTTCTTCAGGAAATGAGAATGTGTTGTCTCGGCTATCTATCCGGCTAAACGCCCGGTCAACTGCCCTACGGATATTTTCCATATCAGTGTGTATAGACAGAACCTCCATGGCGCCCAGAGAGGGGCCTCTTCTCGCTGTTTGTACCCCCGCTCCAATCACAATTACAATAACCTGTCGGTGTTCATGTTTAATTCTCTGTAACGCATCCAAACCTCTTCTCGCTGACAATTCCACATTGAGCAAGACCACTTTCAAATTTTCGGATGCGTTAATCTTTTCCAAGCCTTCGTCAACAGCCTCAACGATGATAGGGGAATACCCCTCGGTCCTTAGGAAATACGCCAAGGCATCAGAACTTTGATTGTCATCAATAATTAATACTTCTCTCACCAACTTCGCCTCCTATGTTCGCTACAACGCATCCAATTCAAAATTTAGGGCTTTCTTGCAAAACTTATGCAGATTTTTACAAAATCTCTGCTATTTCTTACAAAACTTGTGTCGGAATCGCTATCTTCGCGCCGAATATCCAGCAAAATCGCTTGGCATGAATCTTGCTGTATATTGCAAGTGCGAGATTGACAACCGCCAAAGTGAGAACCCTCTGACAGAAAACTTTGATATAGCAATCAAAATTATCGGAAAATTGAATGCCGCCAGCAGCT